>DAOMFF010000199.1:0-3457 GCA_035429665.1 Azonexus sp. | reverse complement strand
TCGGTCAGGTTGCCATCGGCGTCGAAACTGCCGGAAAAGGCGTTGGAGAACACCTCCGGCTTGCTCAGCAGATGCAGGTTGAGGAAGACGCAGACCTGGCGCAGGTGATACTGGGCGCGCGAGGTGCCCATGCCGCCGCCGGCGCCCATGATGGCCGCCGGCTTGCCCGAAAGCAGCGCGTTGTCGGGTTCGCGCGAAGCCCAGTCGAGGATGTTCTTGAGCGCCGGCGCCAGCGAATAGTTGTATTCCGGGCAGGCGAAGACAATGGCGTCGGCGGCGGCCATCTGCGCCAGGACGCGGCTCACGGCGGCCGGCTTTTCGCCGATGTCGGCGTTGTAGAAGGGAATGTCGGCGAGGCTGGCGATTTCCAGCGTGACGCCGGCGGGAAGGCGGGTCGCTGCGGCGCGCAGCAGTCCGCTGTTGGTCGATGCGCGCCGCAGGCTGCCGGAAATGCCGAGGAATTGCAGATTGTCCATTGATGATCCTTTCATGTTGATTCCTGGGGACATAAGGGGTCTGGTGTCACGATGGATGTCGGCCGGCCTTGCGGCGGGCCGTTAGCCAGTTCCAGACCCAGCTTCCGGTAATCTCGTGACCGGTCAGCACGTAATCGAGTTCACTCGGCCGGTACAGCGTGAGTTCGAGATTGCGGCGGGCGGCCAGCGAACTCGCGATGAGCAGTTCGTCCCCGGGAGCAAGCAGAAAGCCATCCGGAGGCAGCAGAATCATCTCGTCTTCGCGGCGAATCAACAGCGTGATGGCGCGCAGGGGCTGGCTGCGGTCGGTTCCGTCGCGCAGGATTTCGCCCAGTGCAATCCGCCGGTCCTGCATCAGGGCACGATAGACGGCCTGGGCTTCCGAAATATTCAGTTTCAGGCCCCAGATCGCCGGCGTCAGACCGTGACACAAAACCTGCAGGCGAGCGACCAGGGCATTGCTCCAGGCCTCGTCGCGCTCGCGCAGCAGGCTGAGGAAGGCGGCGAGCATTGGGGCCGTCAGGATGGCGATGCATTCCTGGGCGATGATGCGGCTCGGCACCATCGTGTAATCGTCGCGGTAGGCGTCGAACAGCGAGGAATTGACGTGGTGGTTCTGGCGCGCCACGACAAACAGCGAGGGGTTCAGTTCCGCCGCGGTCACCGCGATCGACAGGTTGTTCACGTCGTTGTCGCTGCCGGCGATGATTCCGCAGGCACTGCCTATCCCGGCCTGGCGCAGGGATTCGGATTCGGTGCCGTAGCCCTTGATCGAGTTCGCCATTTCCTCGGGATTGCACGACGGGTCGATGATGGTCAATTCGATTCCGGCGGGCATCAGCTGGTCGGCGATCAGGCGTCCAAAGCGGCCATAGCCGCAAAGAATCCACCGTCCGCGCGGCGGGCGGTGGATTTCCGGCAGCGGCGTTTCCGGCAGGGCGGTGAGCAGTTCGATCAGGCGGAAGCGCTCCGGTGCGGTGATGGCGAGTGCCAGGTGCTCGGAGAAGCGCGCGAATGGATTGATGATGTGGTCGGTACCGAAGGAAGCCATGTTGGCCGTCACCGACAGCGTTCGGCCCTGGGCAATCACAGAAATCGACGGGTTGAGGAGGCGCACCGCGATGGCGATGGCCAGGTTGGCCTGCTCGTCGCTGGTCACCGCCAGTACGGCACGGCACTTCGGATGCTTGAGGCCAGCCCGCAGCAGGTTGTCCGGAATGCTGGCATCCGCCGCGAGGGCCGGCGTATCGGTCTTGAAGTCCTGGAGGTCGAGTTCCTGCACGCGCAGCTCGTCCTTCTCGATCACCACGAAGGCATGACCGATGCGGTCGAAGGTTCGGCAGATCAGGTTCCCCGTCTCGCCGCAGCCGCAGACCAAGTAGAAAGGCTCCTTGATCTGGCGGACACGGCGGCTGAAGCGGTTAACCGTCAGCGTGTTCTGGAAGCCCTTGTCCTGCAGCAGCGCGATCAGCGTGACGATGGAATACGACCAGCCGATCACCGTCAGGTAGATGCAGACGGTGGCCCACAGCCGCTGCGCATCGGAAAAGGCGGCTGGAATTTCACCGAAGCCGATGGTCGTCGCCGTATAGCTGATGAAATAGAAGGCGTGGAAGAAGCTGAGCGGCGGCGCCACCTTGCCTTCGCCATCAATCCCCGGCACCAGCGTCAGCCCGAAGACAGATATCGCGTAGATGACGATGAGGACGATGATCGGCGCCCGCATGCGCCGGAGGACGAGGAAGAAGGCGCTGTTCACACGCGACGCCGGGTGCCGGCCCCTGGGTTCATGGTGCTAGCGGCGCAGCATCACGGTTTCGATGATGAGGATGATGACCGAGACGATGTTGGCGAACAGCGCGCCGCCGGACAGCGAAACCACGCTCGAGGTGACCGAGGCAGTCATTCCATCGCCGGTAACGTGGACCGCGACCGCCCAGGTAATGGCGGCGGCGATCAACTGGAGGTCGGCGACCAGGCTGGTGGATAGGTGGATGGCGCCGATCTGGGTGCGGTCGCCGAACTTGAGCGCCGTCGCGATCAGGCTGACGACCAGCGCGGCCGCCAGCTCGTAGACGTGGTGCAGTTCAGGACGGTCGATGTCGCCGATGAAGAAACCGAAATTGAGCGTCGCCGCCAGAACGATGAAGAAGCCGAAGATAACCTTTTCCAGATTCATGGCGGATCTCCCGGGACTTGTCTAGTCCCTTGCCTAACGGCTTTCGACCGGCGCTGGTTGCGCTGGCGGTTGCGCCGGTTGCGCCGGGGCGGAAGTTCCCATGGTAGGCACGGTGGTCAGGCGACTGATCTCTGCGTCGCTCATAACCTGCATGACGTTGACGACCTTGCGCACGCCCTCAGTGGTCCGCGCCACGGCGACGGCGACCTTGGCTTCACGATCGGTGACGATGCCCATCAGGTAGACGATCCCGTTCTCGGTCACCACCTTGATGTGGGTGGCGGAAATGTTCTTTTCGTCGACCAGTCGGGCCTTGACCTTCGACGTGATGTAGCTGTCGTTGCTGCGCGCCGACAGCGAGGAGGCGGGACCGACAACGGCCTCATTGATCACTTCCTTGACGCCGAGAACCCTGGCCGCCTGCTCGCCGATGACGCTCTTGGCTTCCTCGCTGGGAACCTCACCGGTGATCAGCAGGCGCTGGTTGAAGGAAGTGAAATTGAGATGGGATGCCTGGGAGTACCTCTCGGGAACGCTCTGCGCCGCTTTCCACTCGATACCCTCGTCATCTGTCTGGACCCCCGTCGAGCGGCGATCCTGCGCGGACATCAGGCCGACCGTGGCGCCGGTGGCGATGACTGCCGGCACGCAGCCCGCGAGGAAGGGCAGGGCCGCGACCAGGGCGGTGATGGCGAGGGCAAGTTTGAGGTATTTCATTGTTCGACTCCAAGAAGCAGCGCGTCGATACCATCGCACAGGCAATGGATGACGAGCAGGTGGGTTTCCTGAATTCGCGCCGTCC
>DAOMFF010000198.1:2210-3470 GCA_035429665.1 Azonexus sp. | reverse complement strand
GTTGATGTCAACATGAATCAGATTTTCCGGCACGCGTACGCCAAAGCTGCCGGTGGCGATTTCGGCGAAGCGGGTGCCGACGGCAAGCAGGCAATCGCAATCAGCGAAGGCGTTGCGCGCGGCGGGCACCGCTGCGGCGCCAAAGGAAAACCCCGCGTGCAGGGGATGCGCGGCCGAGAATACCGAGAGTCCCTGCAACGTCGTCGCCACCGGCGCTTGCAGGAACTCGGCGATGGCGCGCGTCTGCGCGACGGCATCGCGCGCTCCCCAGCCGACGAACATGCCCGGATGTCTGGCTCCGAGCAGCATTTCGGCAGCGCGCCGGACATCACCGGCAATCGCCAGTTGCGGTTTGCCGATGACCGGAGGGCTGGACAATTCGCCGACCTCACCCGGAAACATCTGCAGGTTGACCGGAATCTCGATGAAGACCGGGCCGGGCTCGCCGGAGTGGGCGATTTCCCAAGCCTTGAACAGCGTCGGCGCGATCTCCGCGTGGCTGGTAACCAGAAAGGTAGCCTTGGTCAGCGGCCTGAGGAAGGCATGCTGATCGAGTTCGTGAAGCTGGTAGCGCTTGTCGAGATCGGTGCGGATGCCGCCGCAGATGACCAGCATCGGGACGCCGTCGAGAAAGGCCTCGCCGATGCCGCTGGCGGCGTGGGTGACGCCGGCGGCGGGAACGATGACGAGGGTGCCGGTCTGCTCCGAGGTCCGGCTGACGCCGTCGGCCATGAACGCCGCCCCGCCTTCGTGGGTCACGAGTACCGGGGTTATCAGCCCGGAACTGTTGAGTTCGTCATACAGTTCGGTGTTGTGCACGCCGGGAATGCCAAAGGTGTATCTGATGCCGAGGGCTTCGAGGGCGCGCACCGCGATCCAGGCGCCGGTCCGTTTCATGATCAATGCTCCAGGTCTTCAGGTAATGGATGCCGCGGCCTGGCCGGCGATCCGGCCGCCGAGGATGCAGCCGCCGAGAAAGCTGCCCTCCAGCGCCCGCAGGCCATGCATGCCGCCGCCACCGAATCCGGCCGCTTCGCCCGCGGCGTACAGTCCGGTGATGGGTTGGCCGGCGTGATCCAGCACGCGGCTTTCCAGATCGGTCTGGATGCCGCCGAGGCTCTTGCGGCTGATGATGAATTCGCGGATGGCGATTAGCGGGCCGGCTCGCGGATCGAGGATCTTCTGGAACTTGCAGGTGCGCAGGCGATCGCCCTTCCAGCGCCGCACACAGGCGATGCGCCGCAACTGCTCGTCGTTGTG
>DAOMFF010000198.1:0-2110 GCA_035429665.1 Azonexus sp. | reverse complement strand
ACGAAGCGGATCCCGCGCCGGCGCAGCCATCCGCCGACATCGTCATGGCAACGATGCACATACGCTTCGGCCCAGGCGCAGGGCCAGCGATCGCTGGCGTCGAGTTCGCCAAAGGCATGCCAGTCGGCCAGCGCCAGTTCGGGCGTGTCGCGAATTCCGGCATGGCGCTGCTCCGGGGTTCCGACGAGAAAGATACCGCCGAAGCTCTCCTTCGCCAGGCCGCCGAAATTGTCGGCCGTGTCGCGATCCAGCAGCAACACGTCGCGTCCGGCGTCCAGCGACTCCAGCGCAGCGCAGATACCGGCTATTCCGCCGCCGACGATGATCACTTCGCTCACGGTGACATGCCTCCTCTCCGGCGACAGTCTATCCTGAATTCGTGGCGCCCCTAATTCCGCTCTGAACGTGCCGGGCAAGCCTGGCGATGCTTGCCGCTGAATATCGTAACGACAGGGGGAAATCGCGGTCGTGCACCGGACGCGCCGTCCCGGTGTGCAATGCCTGACGCCCGAGCCCGGGGCACTTGTCGGATCCACGGGCAATTCCGGCCTGCAGGCGCGGCCACCCTTTGGGAGCGCCGGGGCTCTGTGGTAAGTTGAGAGGCTCTGTGCCAAGGTTCTGTCATGTCCCTGCATTATCCCCACGCTCACCCGCCTGCTGCCGGCGAGAAGACCGAAGTCGCTCCGGGTATCTTCTGGCTGCGCATGCCGCTGCCGTTCCAGCTCGATCACATCAACCTCTGGCTGCTGCGCGATGGCGACGGGTGGACGATAGTCGACACCGGTTTCGCGACCGATCGCGTGCGCGAAGTCTGGCTGCAGGTTCTGGCGGGACTCGATGGCCCGGTGCGGCGCCTGATCGTCACCCATTTCCATCCCGACCACCTCGGCCTGGCCTCGTGGCTGATGAACGAGACCGGTGCGCAACTGTGGATGACGACCGGCGAGTTCCTGACCGCCCACGCCGTCTGGAACGAAGTCGGCGGGCATGGCGCGCGTTTCATGGTCGAGCAGTTCCGCCAGCACGGGCTGGAGGGCGAGCGGCTCGCCAGGTTCGAGAAGCGGGGTTCGGGATATCGCATGGCGGTTCCGGAATTGCCCGAGTACTACCACCGGCTGAAGGCCGGCGATACTGTCGCGGTCGACGACAGAAAATGGCGCATTTTGATTGGCCACGGGCATTCGCCGGAGCATATGGCGCTTTACTGCGGCGAGCTCGGCGTGGTAATTTCCGGTGATATGCTTTTGCCGAAAATTTCCACCAATATCAGTGTATACGCGGCGACCCCGGAAGCCGATTCATTGGGCTGGTTTCTGGAATCGTTGGGAGAACTGGCTCGCGAAATTCCGCAAAAGACCCTGGTTTTACCTTCGCACGGGCTCCCGTTTACGGGGGTTCAGGCACGGGTGGAGGAGTTGCGCGCGCACCATGAAGACCGGTTGCGCGCACTTGAGGAGGCTTGTGAAGATGTGCCGAAGAGCGCAGCCGGGTTGCTCGAGACCTTGTTTCAGCGAGCACTCGATACACATCAGACGATGTTCGGGATGGGCGAAGCGATCGCCCACCTGAATTTCCTTCGACAAGCTGGCCGGCTGTCATGCAGTACCGACGCCGACGGTGTAATTCGATTCTTGCGGTTCCAGCATTGACCAGCCGCGCACTGAGAGAGGGAGTTTGAGTATGTCGCAGCAAACCGTTGATAAGGCAGGCAATCTGCCCAATCCGGCTGAAATGGCCAAGACCTATGCCGAAGTCGCCCAGCGCGCCTCGCGCCTGATTACCCAGTTCATGGAAAAGAAGGCCAAGGAAGGCGCTTCCGCTCCCACCGACGAGCTTGGGGTGGCCAAGGCGTTCATGGATCTTTCATCCCGCCTGATGGCCAATCCGTACAAGCTGGCCCAGACGCAGATGAACATGATGTGGGACTATTTCTCGCTGTGGCAGAACACCACGATGAAGATGATGGGCATGCCCGTCGAGTCCCCGGTCGCCGCGCCCCGGAAGGGCGACAACCGCTTCAAGGACGAGGAATGGGAGCAGCATTTCCTCTTCGACTTCGTCAAGCAGTCCTACCTGATCACCGCCCGCCACCTGCATGACACCGTCGCCG
>DAOMFF010000197.1:0-3494 GCA_035429665.1 Azonexus sp. | reverse complement strand
GGGTGTCGTCGAGCTTGAAGATCAGGTCGCCCGACTTGACGCCGGCGCGGTAGGCAGGGGTGTCCTCGATCGGGGATACGACCTTGACCAGCCCGTCCTCCATGCCGACTTCGATGCCCAGCCCGCCGAACTCGCCCTGGGTGCCGACCTGAAGATCCTTGAAGGCGTCGGCATCGAGGTAGGCGGAGTGCGGGTCGAGGTTGGACAGCATGCCGGAGATGGCATTGTTGATCATCGTCTTATCTTCGACCGGCTCGACGTAGCCCTGCTTGATGCCGCTGTAGACCTCGGCGAAGGTGCGCAATTCGTCGATCGGCAGGCCGCTCTTGGCTTCCTTGTCGGCAAGTGCCGGGACGTGCAGGCTGATCATCGCGCCGGCGACGAAGCCACCCACTACCAAACTGATTGTTTTCACTTTGCTCATTTCAGACTTGCCCATTTCATCGGATCGACAGGTTGCCCCTGATGGCGAATTTCAAAGTATAAACCGGAATCCGGATTCCCTCCGCTGTTGCCGACGGTAGCCACGGTCTCTCCACCTTTGACCCCCTGCCCGACCTGTTTGAGCAGGGAGTCGTTGTTGCCGTAAATCGAAAGATAGGAATCTCCGTGGTCGACAATCAGGAGATTGCCGAAACCGCGCATCCATTCTGCAAAAACCACCCGTCCGCCGGCCACGGCCTTGACGTCGCTGCCAGCACCGGCCTTGATGAACAGGCCGCGCCAGGTGCCGCCGCCATCGCGCGGGCTGCCGAAACGCCCCGCCACGGTGCCGCGAACCGGCAGGCGCAGGGTGCCCTTCTGGCGCGCGAAACTGCCGTCGCTGGCGGCCGGTTCGTAATGGTTCTCGGCTTCGACCGCCTTGGCGCGCACCGGTTCGCTGACCGGGGCCGGGCGCGGCGCTTCCCGCGCTTCCTCGCTCGGGCGCGAGCGCGCCTTCTCCTTTTCCTTCTGCCGGGCCGTTTCGGCGAGGCGGGCGGCCTCGGCGTTGCGGGCGGCCTCGGCGGCCCGGGCCCGAGCCAACTCCGCCTCGCGTGCCGCCTTGGCCGCCTGCGCTGCCTGGGCGGCGAGAATCCTGGACAGCCGGTCGATCAGCTCGGTCAGCCGGCGTTCATCTTGCTGCAGGTTGCCGATCTGCTTGCGCTGGGCTTTCACCTTGTCGGAAACTTGGGCATAGAGGGCCTGGCGCTCTTCGCGCTGCTTCTGCAGATCGCCATGACGCTGTTGCTGCTGCGCCTCGATCTCCCTGATCTCGTCAGCGCGCTCCTTGGCGTCCGCGGCAAGGGCTTTCTTCTTCTCCAGCGTGACGCTGACTTCATTCATCAGTTCGGCGCGGGTCATTGCTATTGCCGAGAGATACTGCAGGTCGCGTGCCATCTGGTTCGGATCGTCGCCGTTGAGCAGGAGTTGCAGTGAATCCGGGGTGCCGCGCAGGTACTGCCGGTACAGCAGCCTGTCGAGCTGGTTCTGCTGCTGGCTCAGCGTCGCCGCCAGCTCCTTCGACTGCTGTTCCAGATTTTGCAGCTTTTTCTGAAGTTGACCGCGCTGTTGCCCGAGTTCATACAACTCGCGCTGCAGGCGGGATATCTGGCGCTCCGATTCGCGCAGGCGGTCCGCGGCACCGGCCTTGTTTTCCTCGCTGGCCGAGAGATCCTTGCGCAGGCTCTCGATGCGGTTGCGCAATTCGCCGAGATCAGACTGCTTCTCGGCGATCTCCGGCGATGCGGCGGCGCTCCCGGCCTTGTCCCGGGCCGCGTGTACCGGGCCGGAGTGCGCGCACAGCAGAACGGCGACGATGAACGCCGCGGTCAGGGGCTTTGTCAATGCTTGGGCCCCGTCCGCCGCGCTGACGGAACAAGGAGCCTGCCGCCCGTTCTCCGGCAACGGCATTCTCCGGGAATGGGCAGCGAGCGCGGGCGGCGGGTAAGGAAATGATTCATGCCCGAGTCCGGGTTGATGATGATTAAGGCCTGTGAAACGCAAGCCAGTATTTTATAATGATCCTTCTAACGAAATCGGGGTTCCCTTATGGAAAAGGCCACCTTCAACCTGATCGACAAGCAGGAGGACATCGAGTTGGCAGCTCGTGCGCTGAAGTCCATTGCCCATCCGCTGCGCCTGAAGATCCTCTGCGTGATCGGCGATCAGGAGGCCTGTGTGCAGGAAATCGTCGCTGCCGTCGGCACGTCGCAGAGCAACATATCGCAACATCTGGCCATCCTGCGCGAAAAGGACGTCCTGCTTACGCGCAAGGATGCCAACCGTGTTTACTACCGGGTAGGCGACCAGCGCACCCTGCAGCTCGTCGGCATGATGCGCGAAGTCTTTTGCGGCGTGGAGGAATAGCCAGGTGCCGATGGATTTCATCTACCAGAACATTCTGCTGATCGCCCTCGTCGTGGTCAGCGGCGTCGCGCTGATCCTGCCCATGCTCATGGGGTCGGGGGCGAACGACGTCAATCCGGCGGCCGCTACCCTGCTGATCAATCGCGAGGATGCCCAAGTGATCGACGTGCGCGAAGCCGACGAGTTCGCCGCCGGGCATCTGCCGGAGGCGAAGAATGTCCCGTTGGCCAAGCTCGCCGATCGCATCAGCGAGATCGAGCGCTTCAAGGACAAGCCGGTGATTGTCTGCTGTGCGTCCGGGATGCGTTCCGGGAAGGCCTGCGGCGAACTCCGGAAGCTGGGCTTCGCGAAGATTCATAATCTGTCCGGCGGCATCGATGCCTGGGTGGGCGCCGGATATCCAGTGAAGAAGGGGACGCGCAACAGATGAGCGCCCACGTCTTCATGTATACCACGGCGGTCTGCCCCTACTGCACACGCGCCAAGCTGCTGCTCAAGGCGCGCGGGGTGACCGAGATCGAGGAAGTCCGCATCGATCTCGACCCCGGGAGACGTGACGAAATGATGCACAAGACCCGGCGCCGGACCGTGCCGCAGATCTATATCGGCGACACCCATGTCGGCGGCTTCGACGACCTGAGCGCCCTCGATGGCGCCGGCAAGCTGCGGCCGCTGCTCGAAGGCGCCTGACAACCGATTTATCACCTGAAAGAGAATCATGGAACAAGACGAACAGCCGGTCTTCGGCATCGAGAAGCTCTACATCAAGGATCTTTCCATCGAAGTGCCCCATGCGCCGGAAATCTACCTGGAGCGCGAGACGCCGCAGGTCGAGATCCAGCTCGGAACCGCCGGCAGGGGCCTCGGCGATGGGGCATACGAAGTGGTGCTCACCGTCACGGTAACCGCCAAACTGGAGGACAAGACGGTCTTCCTGGTTGAAATCGGCCAGGCCGGCATTTTCCGGATCGTGAACGTCCCCGATGAGCAGGTCGAGCCGCTGATTGCCGTCGCCTGCCCGAACATCCTCTTCCCGTATGCGCGGGAGGCCGTTTCCGACGCCGTGACCCGCGCCGGCTTCGCGCCTATCGTCCTGCAGCCGGTCAATTTCGAGGCCATGTACATGCAGCGCCTGCAGGAACAGGCGT
>DAOMFF010000196.1:0-3498 GCA_035429665.1 Azonexus sp. | reverse complement strand
CCGCTCCGCCCATCATTCATGGGCTGCAAAATGCCTAATGGACAATCTGGGTTCATGGTGACTCCCTGAAGGCTGGCGGGCGGTAGTCAGTCGTTGTGCTTTTTCCGGTCGCGCTTGCCTTCACGCTTCCCGTACTCACCGCGAATGTCGTGCTCGTCGGCGTTGCGGTGACATTCGACGCAATTCTCGTAACTGCGGATACCTTCCTTGATGTGCTTGCGGCGGATATTGTCGGGTGTGTGCTCGTGGCAGCCGTAGCAAGTGTAGCGGCTGTAATCGTTATGAAGGTGGCAGGTCACGCAGCGAGCATTGTGGTCGCGGTCAAGTTCGAAATGCTTGTCGTGGTCGAAGGTGGCCGGTGTCCATTTTTCCTGGTTGTGACACTGGCTGCAATTGCCCCTGATCTGCTGGTGCAACGTGTCCTTGGGTGACTTGTGGCAACTCTGGCATTCGTCGCGCGTTGCCTTTTCCAACAAGCCATGATTGAAATGTCCGGTCGGGCGGAAGCGCTTGACCCCGGCATGATCGCTGTGGCACGCGACGCAGTCCTGGCGGGTCAGCTTTTGGTGGAAGGGGGTCGATGTCAGCGGCTTGTCGATCGGCAGGCCTACTGTGGTCAGGCGGCCAATTTCTTCAGGTTTGTGGCAGACGATGCAGCGCGGCGAATCGGCCCCCGAAAGTGGCGCATGACAGGCGAAGCAGTCCTCTTCCAGTTTGCCATGACCGGGAATCAACTTGCCTGGACCGACCATCAGGTGGGGATAGACAAAAGCCAGGATGGCGAACACGATCAGGTTGGCGGCCAGAACGATCTTGACGGTCCGGTTCATCGCCAGCCCCAGAAGAGGAAGATGCTGACGATATGTCCCGATGCCAGTGCAGCAAAGACAACGAAGATCGGGATGTGCACCTTGCGCCATTTGGTCATGGCGTCGAGTGTCACCGCATCCCAGAAAACCGCCTGTTCGACTTCGGGGCGCGATAGTCCGCGCAACTGGAAGTGCTCGCGCTGCCCGAGAACATGCTGGCGCGAGCGGCCGAGGAGCAATTTGCCAACCATGCCACTGATCACATTTATCCCCATGGCTACCGTGGCGAGCCAGGGCAGGATGGCATTGAAATGGACGCCGGCATGGAGCAGCACCATCAACGAGCCGAGCCAGGTGCCGACTTCATGCAGGGTCAGCAAGGTTTTCGGGTTGCCCGATGAAATGTATTTGCGCTTCCGCAGCGAATAGACCAGCGAGCCGATGATCAGAAGCGTGCCAGGAATGCCCAGGTAGCGACCGACCCAGACCAGATTCAACCGGTGCAGCACGAAGTCGCCGGCCAAGGTGGCCGCCGCGAGGAGACCGAGCAGCAGTGTGAAGGGGAGGATATGCTGGCGCCACAGCGAGCCGGCAGTGGGCGAAGTCGTCATTTATGCCTCCAGGGTCACGCTGGTTCTTGGCGCGCAGACACAGAGCAGACAACTGCCGGGTTCCGGGTCGTAATCCGGCGGCTTGAGGTAGGCCACTTCACCCGACTTGATGGTCGTCTGGCAAGTGCCGCAGCCGCCGGCACGGCAACCGGAATCGACGGCAAGCCCGTTTGCCTCGGCGAATTCCAGGAGGCTTCCCGCCGTGGGTTGCCACGGCAGTTGCTTGCCCGATTTGGCGAAGGTCACGAGAATGTCACTTGCCGATACGTCCGACGGTGGCAATTCCACCACTGGCCGGCGCTTGATCGACGCCGGACCGAAGGCTTCGAAGTGAACGCGCCTCTCCGGAACGCCCCAGTCCTCCAGCCCCATCACCAGGCTCTCCATCATCAGGGTCGGGCCGCAAATGTAGAACTCGTAAGGCTTGAGCGGCAACTGCATACGGAGCAAGGGTAGGTCGACGCGTCCGCGATGATGGAAATCGCGCCCTTTGCTCTCATCGGGTCGCGGGTCGCTGCAGCAGATGCGCAAATGGAAGTTGGAATGCGCGGCGGTCAACGCGTCAAGGTGAGGCCGCATTACCAGTTCGCCGCCATGGCGCACCCCGTAGTAGAGCCAGACCTCGCGTCCCGGCTGCTGAGCCAGGCACCAGTTCAGGATGCTCAGCATCGGTGTGATGCCTATTCCGCCCCCGATCAGCACCAGCGGAGTATCGCCGCGGTCGACATGAAAATGCCCGCCGGGCGCCCGCACCTGCAAAATGCCGCCGACGGCAACCCGATCATGGAAATGATTCGAGGAACGGCCCGGCGGCACATCGCAACCGGCAGGGGCCGGCACCCGTTTGATCGAAACGCGGTAATGGTCAGGTCGCGGAGCCTCCGACAGGGAATAGCAGCGAAGAATCTGCTCGGGGGAGCCATTCGCCGCAGATACATCGAGCCGGAAGGTCAGGAACTGGCCGGGCAGGAATTCCGGAAGGGCCTGCCCGTCTTCGGGAACAAGATAAAACGAACAGATCGACCGGGCATCATCCTCGACGACCTTGCGCACGACCCGAAATGGCCTGAAGCCGGACCATGCGGGGACTGTTGCCGGCTCGGACAGTGCGCCGGACAGCGGCGCGAGCGGCGGCACGCCACTTTTCGGCACGATCATGCCGCTGCGCAGCGCCTGGTATTCCAGCCAGTGACGCCAGAAGCTGACCCCGAGCCATAGCGCCACTTGCAGCGCAATGCCGAGCGTGATCCAGAGGAGCAGGGAGAGCGAGGTCATGGTTCCGCCGTCAGCCAGAGCGTACCCGCCACGGTGCGACCGATGTGAACATGGTGTGAAGTGTAATCCGCCAACCTTAAGGCAGGCTTATCTAGGGATCTTTCCTGCTTGATCGAGGCGCCTGGGGCACTGGGAAAGCCTCGCGGGCGGGTCGATACAGCGGGGATCTGCTTCGTTGAGATCTGGCCCTGACTTCTAGACTTGGGCTGCGGCGGGCCAAGTGACCGTGACCTGCAAACCTTGCGCGTCTTCACCCGCCGCGAGGTCAATACCGGCGCCGTGCAGTTCGGCGATCCGGGCAACGATGGCCAGTCCGAGGCCGCTGCCGGTTGGCTGCTCTCCCCGGTTCAGGCGATGGAAGCGGCGCAGGACCGCCTCGCGGTCGGCGGCGGGAATTCCGGGGCCGCTGTCGCTGACGTTCAGGTTGCTCCGACCATTGGCGACGGCTACCCGGACACGCACCGAGCCGCCGGTCGGGGTGTAGCGGATGGCGTTGTCGACCAGGTTGCGGATCAGCACGCGCAGCCATTCCGCCTGGCCGGTGACAATGCAGCCGGCTACGGCATCGAGAGCGAAATCGAGATTCTTTTCGAGTATCTGGTGCCCGAGATCGGCGCAGACGGCTTCGGCCAGCATCGCCAGATCGACCGGCTGCGGATCGGGCAGTCCGGATTCGGGGTCGAGGCGGGCCAGTTGCAGCATCTGGTCGACCAGGTGGGAAGCGCGGGTCAGGCCGCTTTGCAGCTGCGCCAGCGAGCGGTCGCGTTCGCCGCTGTCACGCGCGCGCAGGGCAACCTGAACTT
>DAOMFF010000195.1:0-3500 GCA_035429665.1 Azonexus sp. | reverse complement strand
TGCCGGTGTTGGGGATTCCCGGCGTCACTCCGGACAGCGAGGTCGCGTCCTACTATGATGATCGCTGGCAGTTCCGGCCAGGGCGGCGGCGCGCCTGATACAAGTAAAAAAGGGCTGCCATTTCGGGCAGCCCTCTTGCCGATGCCATAGCGACTTACTTCGCGGCCTTGGCCTTGGGCGCGACAACGACGATCCCGGTTGCCACGACATAGGTGCCCTTGACCTGGTCGCCTTCCTTGACCTCGGCCATGACCTTCGGATCCTTGACATGCAGCTTGACCACGCGGCCCTTGGCGCCAAGGATGGTGATCGTGCTGGCCTTGGTATCGACGGATTTGACGTCAGCGACGAAGTCGATCTCGCGTCCCCTGATCGCACCCGGCCGCTGGCCCGGCTTTGCCGTCTCGTTGATGTCCTTCTCGACCGTTTCGCGCAGGCCGCCGCCCTTCTTCAGTTCCATGGTGAGCACTTCCATGTGCTCGGCGACCACGCGGTCACCGACCCTGATCTGCTTGAAATTCTTGGCCTCCTTGCCGACGACGACGTCGAAGACGTTGCCATCCTCGCCCTTGAGCGTCAACGTGCGCGTCTTCTTGTCGATCCCGACGACTTCCGCTTCGGCCTTGACGACGTCGCCCGCGATCATTCCCGGCGTGCCGGCGTTGGAGGTGATGGGCTTGGTATCGGCGGCATAGGCGGAACCGAAGGCAAGGGTCAGGGCAAGCAGGGTGGCTTTCAATGCAGTCTTCATGAAGAATCTCCAGGGGTTGGATGGTGCCGTTGTGGCGGGAAAAACGGAAGCGGGAGGGTAACCGCGCGACGCGGAGGGCTACCGGATGACAGGCGGAACGGACAGCGGGGGCGGCGATCCTGGTGCCGGCATCTGCTGGAGGATGCAGCGAATGCTCGGCGAACCGGGTGGGGCATTATAGAAACTCTCCAGAGCATCGACGAAATTCTGTTCCGAGACCCGCCCATTGAAAAAGCGCGAGGTCAGGTCAAGGAAGTAGGGGTCCTGCTGGCGGAGTAGCGTATTGATGAACTCCGGTCCCAGCCGGAGATTCCCGCAATTGCGCTGCACACGGTCAAGGAAGGCGTCGTAAGGGCGTTCCGGGAGGATGGCGTCGGGGGCGCACCCGGCAACTCCGAGCGACAACGCGATGCTGATCGCGGTCAGAGAGCGGCGGCTTTGCCGGGCGCTGGCGAGGCAGTCAGAAAAAGGCATGATGCGTCCTTGTTGCGGTTGACCGGTTGCAGGCGCCAATTTTGCGCCCACAACCGCTCAGATGGCTCAGCGCAGAACGACGCGCGCGTCTTCGCCGCTCCCCTCGATATAGACCCTCTGGCCCTGACGCAGATTGGGGTTGGCCGGTTGGGTCACCGAGACGAGGACGCCGTTTGAGGTGCGAACGATGATCTGCTGGCCGGCGACCGGCTGCCTGTAATGTTCCTGCACCTTCTGGCCGGCGACCGCACCGCCGATGGTGCCGATGACCATGGCGACATCGCGCCCGGTGCCGCCGCCAATCAGGCTGCCGATACCGAGACCGGCCAGGCCACCGACCACGGCGCCGACGCCGGTATGCTGATTACTCTGAATTTGCACCGGCGTGATCTGCTCGATGGTTCCGGTGCGAATCTCCACTTCGCCCGGCCCGCCGCCCGGCGCCGCGCAGGCAGCAAGGGTCAGGGCAAGTGCCATGGCGGAAATATAGGAAGAAATTTTCTGGATCATGATGTGCTCCTTGACAGGGGTTGATGGATATTTGCTTGCGGTTGCGGTCTCTTCACGCCCGAAAATGCGGGTACCCCATGGTATCAACTTTCGGCGCCCGCACGGTTCCGGACTCGTGCGCCTAACGAATGTTTCCGAGCGTGTCGGCCGAGAAACAGCCAGCTCCGCCCTCGGGGCAGATGATCTGGTAAGTCCTGCGCTGGCCACAGCCGCTGACGCCGATGGTGAACGCGCCGCGCTGGATGCCCTGGAAGCGTACCGTCTCGATGGCCGGCTGCATCAGTTCCCGGGACAGCAGCGCAGCCTGGGCATCCGGACAGTTGAGTTCGAAGCGCCCGCGCTGCAGGGCGGTATTTACGGCTGTCGGCTCCATGCTGTCGAGGATCTGCGCCGGCGGCGTGGCGCACCCGGCAACGGCGAGGGTGGCAAGCAGGGTTGTGGCGGACAGGACGGAAATCTTCATGGGCGGGTCTCCTTTGCCGGTCGGGAATGCCGGGCGCGCTGATGTCCCGGCCTCACTGATGGTGATGGTTCTTGTGGTGGTTCTCGAGGGCCAGTTCGGCGGCGGCTTCCTCCTCGATCTCGGCGAGGTCGGCGAGCAGGCCTTCGTCGGAGAGATCCAGAGAAACCGAATGCGACCAGTCGTGATGGACGACCTGTTCGAGGCGTTTCACCACCGCCTCGTCATGGACGACGATCGCCAGCTCGCGCCGGCTGTCGAAACTGCCGGGCGCCAGGTTGATCGACCCGATCAGGGCGCGCGCGCCGTCGGCCAGCATCATCTTGGCGTGCAGTTTCAAGCCCTTGAGCTTGTGCACCCTGGCGCCGAGGTCCTGGAGGATGCGCAGGCCCTCGACGCCCTCGACCAGCTTGCCCTTCTTCAGGTTGTGCGCCGGTCGCGCCAGGATGTGGATCTTGACCCCGCGCGCCGCCGCGCGCACGAGGCGCTCGATGATCACCTCGTCCTGGTAACGCTCGTTCTGCAGGAACAGCGATTCGGTCGCCTGGTCGATGAAATGGGCCACCCGGTTGCGCCCGTTGATGTTGCACCAGATCAGGTGCGAGTCCGGGCCCGGATCGAATTCCCTGCGCTCCCAGTCGGCATCGAAGCAGGCGCTGACTTCGTCCACCTCGTGGCGGTGCGAGGTGACCACCGCGTAGTCGCGCGTCACGGTGAGATTTTTGGTCTCCCAGTTCAGTGACTGGATGAAGGCGGTCTCGTCGTCGACAACCATCGACTTTTCGTGGGTCAGGTCGATGGCCGGATTGGTGTCGGCCACGTCGACGCCGGCCTCCTCGAGCGCCTGGCGTGTCGCCTCGTTCTCGGGTTCGCCGCCGCGGCGGGCGGGGTTGAGCATGACGCGAACCTCGACCCCGCGCTGGTGAGCGGCGATCACCGCGGCCAGCAGCGAAGGGTCGGAAAACAGGAACATCTTGATGCGAATCGACTTGCGGGCGCCGTCGATGGCATCGACAAGCGGCTTGCCCGTGTCATCGGGCATCACGATCAGCGAGCGTGAGGACATGAAACCTCCGTTGATGGTCGTTCGTTCAGGATGATGGAGGAGTTTCCACGGCCTTCGCTTCCTTGGGCGGCTTGGCGGGTGCGTGCGCTTCATGGATCGCCTGCAGGCGCTTGAGCTTGAGCACGCCATAGAAGACGACAAACGTCATCAGCGCGACCAGAAAGCCGTCAAGCGCCTTTTCGGCGGCAAAGTTGGCGGTGCGGTTGGCGACATAGCCGGCGATGATCGTCGCGAATATG
>DAOMFF010000194.1:0-3501 GCA_035429665.1 Azonexus sp. | reverse complement strand
GCGTGACTGGCCCTTGATGCTGTTCCTGACGTGGTGGTGCGTTGATGGCCTGCTATGCGCTGTATTGGTGGTTGATTGATCCGCAGGCGCTAGTGCTGATGCGCGATACCAATTGGCCTGCTTCCCTCTCCCTCTACTGGACATGTGGCCTGGTGTGGTTCTGGAACGGAACCCTCCGGGAATTGCTGAGCGCGATCAAGGCTGCATTGCATCGATGACAAGCGCTCCCATCGACCGCAACAACTTTTTTGTCTTCCTTATGCTGGGCGTTCTCCTGGCGGCTATGCCGACATCCGTCGAATCAGAAAGTGGGGTGAAAGGTGATTGAGAAGCCGAGCCGCGTGAAGATTGGTGTAGGACTGCTATGGGTAAGCCTAGTGTCCTTGCCAACCCTTCTGACGATGATCGGCAATCATCGAAATTCGACATTTATTCCCGGCAACCATTGGCTTTGGTGGGCCTTCCTTGTGGTGCTGGTTTGCGGTTACATACTCTCCGTGACCGCTCTGCTCCGCCGCGTTCAATGGGGTTACTGCGTCTGGTTCCAGACCGTAATCTCATTCATGGTCTTGATTGTCTACATTGGCTGGTGGAGACGGGAGATGAACTTTATCCAAGGGCCACACGATCCGGAATTAAGCCCGGCCCCACCAGAGGCCATGTGGTCAGCTTATCTCGTCATTCTGCTTATTACGCTGGCAACTGGACTCCTGCCATTGGCAATAAGGTTTGGGGTCAGATGGGCAAGAGCTAAACATCAGCGGCGTGAGTCGGGCGGTGACGACGAATGACCGCTTCCATTTTCCCCAGTCGGCGGATTTGGGTCGCCCCCAGCCACTCATGTACCGAGCCACACCCAAACGCACGTATCAATGCAAGTGCCCATAGCCGTTGCGCAATGACGCATCGGCCTTGACCTAGCCCCTCGCCACTCGCCCCCAGCGCGGGGCTACGCAATTCACCGTATTCCCGCCTCCCGGTTCGCCCCTTAATCTGTCGCTGCACTGCACAAATTGCGGACAGACCTTTCATGACCAAAACAATATTCGTATTTCTGCTCCTGGCCGGTAGCCTGTCGGCGCGGGCCGCGCTCGACCCGGCGCAGGTCAATCAACTGGCGGCCGAGGATTCCAGCGACAAGGTCGCGGCGATCCAACTGTTGACACAGAGTGCCGACCCGGATGCCGTGCGCGTGCTGAAGGCGATGGCCGACGACAGCCTGTTTCTGGCCGGCGACAAGGCGGTGATCATCGACGGCGACAAGGCCTTCGATGCCGCGAGCGGCGCGGCGATCGCAATGCCGGACAACCCCGAGTCAGTCACGGTCAACAACCGAATCCGGGGTGAATTGGCCAATGCGCTAGCGACGCTGAAGCTCTTCGACCCCGACGCCGGCGTCCGCCTGGCCTCGGCGCAAAAGCTGCAAAGCAGCGTCAGCCCGGCGATGGCGCCGCTGCTGGCGCGTGCGCTGGAAAAGGAGAGCGACGCGAAGATCAAGGCGCTGCTCGTTCTCGCCCATGCCCAGGCCGATCTCGCCAGCAAGGATCCGATTGCGCGCCGCGCTGCCGTCCTGGTGCTGGGCGAGACGACTTCGCCGGCGATCCGCACGCTGCTGCTGCCACTCACCGACAAGGCCAACGAACCCAACAACCGCGTGCGCTACGCGGCGATCAGCGCGGTGAAGGCCATCGATGGACGGCTCTCGGCGACGGAAAACTTCGGCCGCGTCTTTACCGGCCTCTCGCTCGGCAGCATCCTGCTCCTCGCGGCATTGGGCCTCGCCATCACCTACGGCGTGATGGGCGTGATCAACATGGCGCACGGGGAGCTGTTGATGGTGGGGGCCTATTCGGCTTACGGCATGCAATCGATCTTCCGCGCCTGGCTGCCGGAGTACGTCGACTGGTATCTGCCGGCGGCCATTCCCCTCTCCTTCTTCGCCGCGGCTGCGGTAGGCGCCCTCATGGAACGGACGGTGATCCGCTGGCTTTACGGCCGCACCCTGGAGACCCTCCTCGCCACCTGGGGCCTGTCTCTGATCCTGATCCAGGCGGCGCGCGTGCTGTTCGGCGCACAGAACGTCGAGGTTGCCAATCCGAGCTGGATGTCCGGCGGCATCGAACTGCTGCCGAACCTGATCCTGCCTTGGAACCGCATCATCATCATCGGTTTCGCACTGTTCGTTCTCTTCCTCGTCTGGGTGCTGATGAACAGGACGCGGCTCGGCATGTTCGTGCGCGCCGTGACGCAGAACCGCGCCATGGCCGGCTGCGTGGGCGTGCCCACGGCCCGCATCGACACGCTGGCCTTCGCGCTCGGCGCCGGTATCGCCGGGTTGGGCGGCGTTGCCCTGTCGCAGATTTCGAACGTGGGGCCGGACATGGGCCAGGGCTACATCGTCGATTCCTTCATGGTGGTGGTGGTCGGCGGTGTCGGCCAGCTTGCCGGCGCGGTATGGGCCGCGCTGGGCCTCGGCATCTTCTCCAAGCTGCTCGAAGGCTGGGCCGGCGCGGTGATCGCCAAGATCGCGATCCTCGTCTGCATCATCATCTTCATCCAGAAACGGCCGCAGGGAATCTTTGCCCTCAAGGGTCGCTTCGTCGATTGAGCACCGCGCCATGACTACCCGAAACAGCGAACGCACGCCTTTCACGATCCGCTTTTTCTCGGCGATGACGCGCACGCAATGGTTCGCGCTCGGCGCCTTCCTCGCCGCCGCGCTTATCGCCGTGCCCGTGCTCAACCTCGCCGTTCCGGAAGGCAGCGCCTTCCATCTCTCGGCCTACGCCATCACGCTCGTCGGCAAGATCATGTGCTACGCGATGGTGGCGGTGGCGATGGACCTCATCTGGGGCTACGGCGGCATCCTCTCGCTCGGCCATGGCCTCTTCTTCGCGCTTGGCGGCTACGCCTTCGGCATGTACTTGATGCGCCAGATCGGCCGCGACGGGAGTTACCAGAGCGATTTGCCGGACTTCATGGTCTTCCTGGACTGGAAGAGCCTTCCCTGGTACTGGAGCGGCAGCGACAACTTCCTGTGGGTGTCGCTGCTGGTGGTCGCGGTGCCGGCCATCGTCGCTTTCGTGTTCGGCTACTTCGCCTTCCGCTCGCGCATCAAGGGCGTCTATTTCTCGATCATCACCCAGGCGCTGACGTATGCCGCGATGCTGCTCTTCTTCCGCAACGAGACGGGTTTCGGCGGCAATAACGGCTTCACCGACTTCAAGCGCGTGTTCGGGTACAGCGTCACGGCGCCGGAAACGCGGCTGGTACTGTTCGGCCTCACGGCCCTCGCGCTCGCGGGCACACTGGTGCTGGCCCGCTGGCTGATCACCTCGAAGTTCGGCCGCGTGCTCACGGCCATCCGCGATGCCGAAAGCCGCGTGATGTTCATCGGCTACAACCCGCTCTGGTACAAGCTCACCATCTGGGTCATCTCGGCGGTTCTGTGCGGCATCGCCGGCGCGCTCTACGTGCCGCAGGTGGGCATCATCAACCCCT
>DAOMFF010000193.1:0-3572 GCA_035429665.1 Azonexus sp. | reverse complement strand
TTTTCTTGTTCTGATTGAAAGGTGGTATTTGTAATGAGCAATTTTTGGGACTTCATCTGGCTTATCGCGTCAACCTTCCTTTTTGTGGCGTATCTCCTGATCCTGTTCCGGATCATTGCCGATCTCTTCCAGGACAGCGAACTCGGAGGCGGCTCCAAGGCATTGTGGCTGATCTGCCTGATTTTCCTGCCGATGTTGACGGCGCTGGTGTATGTGATTGCTCGCGGCAAGAGCATGGCGGAGCGGCAGCGAGCCGCTTTCGAGCGGTCGCGCTCCGAGGCCGAGTCCTATATCAGGCAGGTGGCCGGAAAATCTCCCGCCGAACAGATCGCCGACGCCAAAGCGTTGCTCGACAACGGTACGATCAGCCCGGAAGAGTTCGCCAAGCTCAAGGCAAAGGCGCTCGCCTGAATCCCGCTTGCCAAGTTGCGGCCCCGACGAAGATGCTGAATTTTCAGTTGTTTGCCGTACTCTTGGCCGGCATGCGGAACTGAAACTTTTTTCCGATTGACGTCGCCTGGCGTCACCAGAGACGCTTCTGGGCTTGGTACTCCATTTCCTGATCTCGGTCACACAACGGCGCCCAAGGGCGCCGTTGTGTTTGGTATTCAGGCGGCGCATTTCGCCTTCCTGAACGAAGCATTGGCTTTGCTGCGCACGCCGAAGTGCGGGGGCTGGCGAACCGATCGGTGTGTGCTACGAGTCGGATCTACTCTCGATGGTGCCGTCGGCGATGGCGGCGGCGAGCTGGGCATGATCCCGGTCGTTCTGGTCGGCGTACAGGCAGGCGAAATCGCTGATCGCTCGCGCAAACTCCCGGCCCTTGCCGATGTAGGCGCTGATGGCGGCGGGGTCGCCGGTGCACGCATGGGCCTTCGCGAGGGCCTCGCCACAAGCGCTCGCGAACTCGACCAGGTAGGGGGCGACGAGTTCGATGCTCGGGATGATCTTCATGTCGCGGAACTGGCGCACATAATAGTCCCGCCCGTGCAGGGAGCCCCAGCCGACAAAGATGTCGGTGGCGCTCTGCAGGGCCCGCTTGCCGCTGATCACCCGCTCGCCATGGTTGGCATGGCGGCTGGGCTGGGTGTGTGCTTCGTACACCGACGCGGCGGCCTGCTTGACCTGGAGGAATAGCGGATCATCGCCGCTGCGGCCCTCGAGCAATACCAGATAGACCCGCATGCCGACACTGCCGACCCCGACGACCTGACGGACCACATCGACGAGTGTGAAACGGTCGAACAGACGCCGCCGGTCCTCCTGCAGGGTCAAGCGGTACTCGGCGAAGAGGTGGTCGACCAGATCGGCCTGCTCGTCGTCGTCGACGGTGACGCGAACCGGAGGATCCTCGTCGATCCGGGGCCGCCCGTTGACCATGCTGGTGAGCTTGGCGAACGCGCCCTGACTGGTTCGCACCTGCGCCTGTCTCTCGATGTGGACCGACAAGCGCCCGCGGTCGGCTGGTTTGAAAAATTTCACCAGGTTGTAGACATGGATCTTGTCGTACCAGATGTCCAACTCCGGCGCGTCGACATATCTGCTCATGCGTTTACGGTAGGCCGAGGCGGCGGCTACTACCGCCGCCTCGGCGGTGCGAGCCTTGATCCCGCTTGCACGGGCCGCCACCACCAGGCTCGCCGCCAGACGCTTGAGATCCCACTCGAAGGGACCGGGCAGCGTCTCGTCGAAGTCGCGCAGGTCGAACAGCAGGTTCCGCTCCGGTGTCGCCCAGAGGCCGAAATTGAGGACGTGGGCATCGCCGCAGAGCTGTACCTCCAGGCCGCTGTGCGGCTGCGACGCCAGGTCGGCGGCCATCACCGCGGCGGCCCCGCGATAATAGTTCCACGGCGACACCGCCATGCGTCCGTTCCGGAGGGGCACCAGATCGGGCACGCGAACCAGGTTCTGGCTGGTGATCGTGGCGAGCGCGTCGTGCCCGCGGTCCTTCTCGTCCCAGTGTCCCTGGTCGCCGGGCGCCACCCGTTGGCGGGCGGCCTTGCCCGCCGCTTTCCGCTCGTCGATGGTCGCGGGGAAATCGTGGAGTCCGGTGAGGGGAACATCCGCCGTCGGCGGGTTGGGCTCTGTCATGGGGTTCCTTTTCGTGGGGATCGCTGTTTCCGTAGCCTGCCCGCTTCCGCCAAGGCGGATCCCGGGCGGCGCAGTCGGATCGGCAAGGATGGGAAATTGGCCAAAAGTATCGTTGACCGCAGCAACAGCCGTCAATCAAAAAATTTGTCACGAAAAATCAGCGCCGCTGCCGGCGACATGGTCGGCGCTTTCCGAATCACCGGCGGCCTACGCCGATCCCGAGGCGAGAAAGATGATTCTCGAATTCCGCGCCTTTGTGCGACCATTCAGCCCTTTCCGGATAGCCCGTCCGATCGATGCCTGGAACCTTTCATGACCGCACCATCCGCCGCCCTGCCTTCCTACGTCAGACTCGTCAGCCACTCCGGTTCATGGTTCCGGCGCTGGTGGCTCGACAAGGTCCTGCGCATCAGCATCAAGCGCAACTTCCGCTACGACGCCGAAATCCAGTTCCTGCGCGACAAACAAGGCGCGCTGGATCTCAAGCTGACCAGGATCGACCCGGACATGCGCGTGGACGCCATCGATTGCAACGGCACGCCGGCCGAGTGGATCACCCTGCCCGGATCGCGCAACGACAAGGTCATCTTCTACATCCACGGCGGCGCCTGGATGTTCAAGTTCCCGCGCCTGCATCATGCCATGGTGGCGAGCTGGTGCCGCCGGATCAGGGCGCGCGCGCTGATGGTGGACTACCGGCTGGCGCCTGAAGAGCGTTTCCCGAAGGGCGTGGACGATGTCTGGGCGGCCTGGCGCTGGCTGATGGCCCAGGGAATTCCGACCCAGGACGTCATCATCGCCGGCGACTCGGCCGGCGGCAATCTCGCCCTCGCCCTCCTGCACCGGATCAAGGCAGCCGGCCAGCCGATGCCGGCGTGCGCCATAATGCTCTCGCCCTTCGTCGATTTCACGTTGAGCAGCCCGAGCATGGTGACCAACGAAAAGCGCGATCCGATGTTCACCGCGTCGGCAATGGTCGGCCTGCGCCACTACTACCTCACGCCGGAAGACATGCTGTCGCCCGATGCGTCGCCACTGTTCGGCGATTTCACGGGCCTGCCGCCGCTGTTCTTCCAGTCCAGCGCAAGCGAGATGTTGCGTGACGACTCGCTGCGCGCTGCGGAACGGGCGCACGCGGCCGGCGTCAGCGTCGAGGTCGAGCTGTGGGCCAACGTGCCGCACGTCTTTCAGGGATTCCAGGCGCTCTCGCATGGCAAGGCGGCGCTCGAGCGCATCGCCGACTTCATTGCGCGCCACACCAACTGGGAAGGCACCCCGTCGCAACCGCACGCGGAACCGGTCACCCCGGCAACCGCCAGCGCGACCGTGCCGACTGCCTGAACGGATCAGTTCCTGCGGACGACGATGCTGCCGATCGAATAGCCGGCGCCGAAGCTGCAGATGACGCCGACGTCGCCGGACTTGAGATCCTGGCTGTGGCGGTGGAAGGCGATGATCGAACCGGCCGAGGCGGTGTTGGC
>DAOMFF010000192.1:0-3580 GCA_035429665.1 Azonexus sp. | reverse complement strand
CGAAATCTGCCGCCGCCTCGGCTGAACGCGGGCTGTCGCGGTCGACCAGAAAAAAAGCCCGCTTTTCGCGGGCTTTTTCTTGCGGCCGAGATGCAGGCTCAGGCGGCCTGCGTGACGATCACGTTCTGCGCCGGCATCGGCGCCGGGAAGCCGGCTTCGCCCAGCGCTTCGCGGATCATCCGGTTGGTGTCGAAATAGACCTGCCAGTAATTGTCGGTATGACAGTAGGGGCGCACCGCCAGCACCGGGCCGACCAGCGTGAAATCGAGGATCTCGACATCGACCTTGGGCTCGGGCAGCACGTTGGGAATCGTCGCGACCTTTTCACGCAGCAGGACCATCGCCGCCTGATGGTCGGCAGCGCCGGAAAGCTGGCACTTGAGGTCGACGCGGCGGAACGGGTTATGCGTGAAGTTCTGGATCGTGTCGCTGAACACCTTGTTGTTGCCGATGATCGTCTGCACGTTGTCCGGCGTGTTGATCACGGTCGTAAACAGGCCGAGCTCGGTGACGGTTCCGGTCACGCCAGCAACCGTCACGAAGTCGCCAACCTTCATCGGCCGCAACACCACGAGGAACGCACCCGCCGCGAAGTGGGCGAGCAGGCCTGACCAGGCCATGCCGATGGCGACACCAGCCGCCGCGATCAAGGCAGCGAAGGTGGTCGTCTGGATGCCGAAGTAGCCGAGGATGCCGATGACCAGCAGAATGTTCAAGGTCACCGTCACGATCGAGCCGACGTAACGCAACACGGTTGGGTCGACCTTCTGGCGCTCCAGCGACGCCCTTACCATGCCCACCGCGACACCGATCAGCCAACGGCCGATCACCCAGAACGCGACCGCCGCCAGTATCTTGATGCCCACCTCGGTAGCGGTTGTCATGATGAGGTCCTGCCAGTGCGAGATATCTTCCTTGTTCATTTGTTTTCTCCATCAGAGGGGGAATCATGCCGGGTCCGTTCCGGAATCGTCGTGCCGTGCTCATTCTAGAAGACATTTCCTGAACAGCACAATTGGCAGGTTCCGATGGCGCGAATGCAGATGCCCCGGCAACCGGTTCGCCATTCTATTCGTGGCACCGTGTTCGTTGACAGCATTTCCGCGCGTCCCTATAATCCGCGCTCCCATGGCCGGGTCGGTAGCTCAGCCGGTAGAGCATCGGACTTTTAATCCGCTGGTCCCGAGTTCGAATCTCGGCCGACCCACCAGTCGTCAGGGAACCCGGGGCGCTAGCTCAGTTGGTAGAGCAGCGGACTCTTAATCCGTAGGTCCAGAGTTCGAATCTCTGGCGCCCCACCAGGATATTCAAAGGCCTGCGCTCGAGCGCAGGCCTTTTCTTTTTCCGGGCTACAGCCCGCGCTGGTGGCGGTCGAGACGCGACAGGAAACCGACTACGCCGACTGTGCCGATCAGCAGATAGAGTGGCCCGAACAGCCAGAAAGCGAGCGGAATGGCGAAGATCAGCGTGCGCATTCCAAGCGCCACCATTTTTCCGGCCAGGATCAGCCGGTCGGCGACATGCGACGGCGACAACACATCATGCCCGGACTGGGCTTCCCGCGGGATGTTGATCATGAACAGCACATGATTCGCCAGGCGGATGGCACTGACGTAGGCAAAGAAGGCAACGAGGAAATCGACCAGCAGGAACATGATCTTGACGATCCACACCCCGGCCGAGTGCGAACCGCCAAGATTGATGGCATGCCAGCTGTTGGCGATGTTGCCCGCCTGCCCGGACAAGGTCAGGGTTCCGACAATCAACAGCGCGCAGGTCGACACCATGAGGATCGGGTACATGATGAAATTGCGCAACGTCTGCACGGCCATGATGTCCTTGCCCGTGCCGCTCATGACGCTTTCCACCCAGATGCGCCGGGTCATGTCGTTGACGTAGTGGATGGAATAGGTCGGATCGCGTCGGACCCGCTTTCGATGAAAGGCGTAGTAGGCAAGGACCAGCAGAATGCATGCCGCCATGACCATTGCATCGGCGCCAGCCTCGCGCAACCACCCCGGAAGAACCTCGTTCGCCATGGCGCTCCAGCATTACCCCTGATCGAAAGGCGAACTCTACAGCAAGCGCTCGCGTCAAGGCGACCCTGCGAGCTTACACATCACTGCGCACCGGCCGGGCAGGGATAGCCAGACTGCGCGGAAAATCGTCAGGCCGCGAATGGCGCCCCCGGTTGCGCCGGTCTATTGACCGGAATGCCATCGCCAAACGTGATCACTTCGCCTTGCGCCCGAATTTTTCGGTCAGCTGGCTGAGCTTTTCCAGGCGGCGTTGCTCGGCCCTGGCGGCCTCCTGCGCGACTCTGGCTGCCTCCTGTTCCGCCTTGCGCTGCTCGGCCTGCTTCTTGAAGCGTTCGCGCAACAGATCTCC
Organism: Azonexus sp.; assembly: GCA_035429665.1. Classification (GTDB taxonomy): domain Bacteria; phylum Pseudomonadota; class Gammaproteobacteria; order Burkholderiales; family Rhodocyclaceae; genus Azonexus. The sequence goes on along the minus strand of DAOMFF010000192.1, from coordinate 1,192 downwards.
GGAATGAGTACGCGCCTCGTCGGTGACTTCGCCGGCTGCCGATCCATCAAGGTTGAGACGCGCGCTCGCAACCTGCATTTCCTTGAGGTAGCGCGTCGACATGGTGTGACTGCGTAGCGCCAGGCGCAACGCCTTGCGGTTCATGTCCGGCTCTTGCGCGATTAGCTGCTTGTCGATGCCGATCGCCAGCGGGCTGAAATTGCGGAATACATCGAAGCGGCCCTGCAGATCCTTGAGCAGGGCGCGCGCGTCGACGGGCGAATCGGGTTTGTGGTCGGCTTCAGTCATCTGGGAGTGAGTTCCTTGCGAGCAGCGAAGCGTAGCATGAAGCGACGCTTCGCCGAAGCCCGCTCAGGCCTTGTCGATTTTCTTGAACCAGGCTTGCATCCGCTTCCAGCCATCCTCGGCCTCTTCCTTGCGGAAGCTCGGGCGGTAATCGGCATGGAAGGCATGCGGCGCGTTGTCATAGACGTGAATCTGCGAAAGCCGGGCAGCCTTGCTGCCGTCCTTCAGCGCCATCTCCATCTTCTCGACGGTCTCCAGCGGGATGCCCGTATCAAGGCCGCCATACAGGCCGAGCACCGGCGCCTTGAGGTCGGCGGCAATGTTGATTGGGTGACGCGGCGTGATTTCGTTGACCTCGCCGACCAGCCGCCCGTACCAGGCGACGCCGGCCTTGACCTGCGGATTGTGGGCGCAGTAGAGCCAGGTGATGCGGCCACCCCAGCAGAAGCCGGTGATCGCCAGCCGGTCCGTATCGGCACCTTTGGACGCCGCCCAGGCGACGGTCGCATCGAGATCGCTCATCACCTGTGCATCCGGCGTCTTGCCGGTGATCTTGGTCAGGATATCCTGCACGTTCGAAAACTGGCGAGGATCGCCCTGGCGGGCAAAGAGTTCGGGCGCGATGGCGCAGTAGCCGAGCTTGGCCAGGCGGCGGCAGATATCCTGGATGTGCTCATGGGCCCCGAAGATTTCGGAAACAACGAGGACGACCGGCGGCCTGACCGCGCCCTTGGGCAGCGCGCGATACGCGACCATTTCGCCATCCTTGACCGGTACCTTGACTTCGCCGGCGAGCAGGCCGGCATCGTCGGTCCTGATCGCCGTCTGCGCCATCACCGGCTGTACGGCCAGCGCGAAGCCGGCGCCGAGGCTGGTGACGAGGAAGCTGCGGCGGGTGAACGACTGC
>DAOMFF010000191.1:1693-3594 GCA_035429665.1 Azonexus sp. | reverse complement strand
GTCGTCCACGACGTTGGCATTCTTGCGATTGCCCTGGGGTGCTGCGCTGGCTGGAGACGGTGACGCTGCCCGGCTTGGCATTGAAATCCCTGAGCCATCACCAACTGCTACGCGCCATGGATGCGCTGCTGGATCAGCACGCTGCTGTCGAACACACCGTGGCCGGGCTGTTACGGCCATTGGTGGATCAGGACCTGTCAGTGGTTTTTTATGACATGACGACGATCCGCGCGGCGGGACGGTCTGAACAGGACCAGGATGTCCGTCAGTTCGGCATGGGCAAGGAAGGTTTAATCGCACGCCAGTTCATGCTCGGCGTCGTGCAAACGGCGAACGGACTTCCGCTGTATCACGAGGTGTTCGACGGCAATACGGCCGAAGTCACGACGCTCAAAGCGACGATCGAGAAGCTGGTGAGCCGCTTTGCGGTCAAACGCATGATCGTCGTCGCGGATCGCGGTTTGTTATCGCAGGACAATCTGGCCGAACTGCAGGCCATCACGCTAGCGTGCGGGGCGTCCCTGGAATTCATCCTGGCGGTGCCGGGCCGCCGCTATGGCGAGGTTGCCGACGCTGTGGCGCCGCTCCACGCCGCGCATTTCTCCCAAGCGCAGGACGAAACGCTGGGCGAAACCCTGTGGAACGACTTGCGACTCATCATCGCCCACAACCCCGATACCGCCACCGCACAAACGGCGGCACGCGCGCAAACGATGGCCAAGTTGGAGCAGCAAGCCACGCAGTGGGCGGGAAAACTGGATGCGCAAGATACCGGCAAGCGCTATCGCGGTCGCAAACTGTCGGATGGCGGGGTACGCGCCAAGTTCTACCGTGCCGTGTGCGAAGCGCATTTGACGCGGATTATCCAGGTCGATTTGAAGAGCGAGCAATTCACCTACCGCATCGATGACCAAGCTTTGCAACAGGCCCAATTGATGGACGGCAAGCTGCTACTGATCACCAATACTCAGGACCTGAGCCCGAGCGAACTGGTTCGCCGTTACAAATCACTCGCCGATATTGAGCGTGGATTCCGCGTCTTGAAGTCAGAGATCGAGATCGGTCCCGTCTATCATCACCTGCCCGACAGGGTCAGAGCGCATGCCTCAATCTGCTTCCTTGCGCTCATCCTCTACCGTGTTATGCGTCAACGCTTGCATGCCGCCGACGCACAGACCTCGCCGGAAAAAGCACTGGCTCAACTGCGCCGTATTCAGCATCACCGCATTACCCTGAATGGCACCCAGCCCATCGCCGGCCTATCGACCCCCAGCAAGGAACAAACCCAGGTCTTGGCCGCTTTGAACCTCGCAAAACCAAGACTGCCAGAGCAGCTAACCTTGCTGTAGTGGCATTGTGTAAAACAGCATCTAATAAAATCAAATGATTGCGTGATTAACTGTCGAAATCGGGAGTTCGAGCAGTCGCTGGCGTTTCGAACCGACGTTTGCGTTCATTTGCATTATTCGCCGCGCGTGGCGGGCGATGCTGTCGGGCGACATCCACGGGTTGCTGCGGGCGATGGCGGCGAGTTTGGCGGCGATTTCCTGCTCATCCGGCTCGGTGAGCGGTGGCTGACCTGGGTACGGTGACGGCAGGTTGGTTTCCGAATCGGAATGCTTGGGGACGTTCTCAGACATGGCATGCTCCATTGGTGGTTGGAGTCGCTACCCACTTCCAATCGGGTGGGCGACCGAAACGAGGGTTGGAAGACCGATGGAGCACCGGCGAGCACGAGGCTCCCCTCGCCCGGCCGCCCGCAGGCATGCCAGACGACGATCGCTGTTGCCATGGCAACAGCGATTCGTCACTCCAAGTTCGGGCTTCCACCCCCGGCTGACTTTGTTTCGGCAGCGTCGGCAGTGTGTGGTCAGTTCGGATTTACGTCAAGGCGGCGCGCG
>DAOMFF010000191.1:0-1593 GCA_035429665.1 Azonexus sp. | reverse complement strand
TGGCTGTCGCCTTGTATGTCCGTGTATCCACCGTCCGCCAGGCCAAGGCGGACTTGTCCATCCCCGACCAGCTGAATCAGCTGCGTGCCTGGTGCCGGCAGCACGGATTCACGGTGGCGAAGGAGTATGTCGAACCGGGCGCCTCGGCTACCGACGACCGCCGTCCGGTATTTCAGCAGATGATGGAGGATGCGACGCGCAAGCCCTTCCCCTTTGAGGCCGTCATCGTGCACAGCCGTTCGCGCTTCTTCCGCGACATGTACGGCACCCTTCATTACGAACGGATGCTGCGGCAGGCGGGTGCCGAACTGGTTTCCATCACCCAGCCGACGACCGACGACGAGAACGGCCAGTTGCTGAAGAATCTGATTTCGATGATGGACGGCTACAGCTCGCAGGAGAATGCCAAGCATACGAGCCGGACGATGAAGGAGAACGCCCGGCGGGGTTTCTTCAACGGCTCCCGGGCGCCCTTCGGCTATCAGGTGGTTCCTACGGATGTCCCGGGTCACAAGGGCAAGGTCCGCAAGCAGTTGGCCGTCGATGACCTGGAGGCACCGGTGGTTCGCCAAATCTTCGATTTATATCGGCACGGCCTGGATGGCAAGCCGATGGGGATGAAGGCGATCGCCACCCACCTGAATGCTGCCGGAACGCTGATGCGCGGTCGGCCGTGGCGGATTCAGAAGCTGCATGACCTGTTGGGCGACCCGACCTACCGCGGCGAGTACCGCTACAACATGCGGGACTCGCGGACGGGATTGCTGCGTCCGGAGAGCGAGTGGATCCGCTATGCCGTCGAACCGATTGTCGACGCGGAGACCTTCGAGGCGGTTCGCCGTATCCGCGAGGGACGGGACCCGAATGGCGAGGCACCGGCCAGGACCAGGACATTGACCTTGCCGACGCTGCTGACTGGCCTGCTGACCTGTGAGCGCTGCGGCAAGGCGATGACGTTGGCGACCGGCAAGAGTGGGCGCTATAAGTATTACAAGTGCTGCAACAAGATGAGCATCGGCCCGGCGGTCTGCCAGACGCCGAACCTGCCGATGGAGAAACTGGACCGCCTGATTCTCGAGCGCCTGGTCGACAAGGTGCTGACCCCGGAGCGGGTGACTGGACTCTTGAAGGATTGGCTGCGCCATCAGGCGCTGTCACAGACGGCGGTCGACACCAAGGTGGGACAGCTGGGCCGCTCCCTGCAGGCGACCGATGATGCCTTGACCAATCTGTATCGGGCAATTGAGCGGGGCGTCGTTGACCTCGATTCGTCGCTGCAACTGCGGGTCAATGAACTGCGCGATCAGCGCGAACAGGTTCTCGCCGAGTTGGCGCTGACCAAACGGGAGAAACCTTCGGCCCGCAACGTGTCGCCCCGCCAGGTGGCATATGCATGTCAGCGCCTGCGGGATTTGTTGCTGGATCCCGACCGGGGTTACGGGAAGCAGTTGCTGAGCTTGCTGGTGACCGAGATTCGGGTGGGCACGACCAGCATTCAAATGAGCGGCGAAACAGCCGCCCTCAACGAAGCGGTCTCGAAAATGAAAATGGGCACGTCCTTGGAGAAAGTGCCCAGCTTCATATCTGATTGGC
>DAOMFF010000190.1:0-3601 GCA_035429665.1 Azonexus sp. | reverse complement strand
GTCAAGCGGCGCGGCGGCGAGGTCGTCCTGTTCGGCGATTCCTACGACGACTCCTACGCCCACGCGCTGGTGCTGGAGAAATCCGAGAAGCTGACCTTCGTCCATCCCTTCGACGATCCGGATGTGATCGCCGGCCAGGGCACCATCGGCATGGAAATCCTGCGCCAGCACTCGCGCCACAACGGGCCGATCCACGCCATCTTCTGCTGTGTCGGCGGCGGCGGGCTGATCTCCGGCGTCGCCGCCTACGTCAAGCGCCTGCGCCCGGAAATCAGGGTCATCGGTGTCGAGGCCAGCGATGCCGACGCGATGAGCCAGTCGCTGGTCAAGGGTCACCGCGTGCGCCTCAACCAGGTCGGGCTGTTCGCCGATGGCGCGGCGGTCAAGATCGTCGGCGAGGAAACCTTCCGCCTGTGCCGCGAATATGTCGACGAAATGGTTCAGGTCGACACCGACGCCATCTGCGCGGCGATCAAGGATGTCTTCGAGGACACCCGCTCGATCCTCGAACCGGCCGGCGCGCTCGCCGTCGCCGGCGCCAAGGAATACGCCCGCCAGCACCGGCTGAAGGACAGGAACCTGGTCGCCGTCGCCTCCGGCGCCAACATGAACTTCGACCGCCTGCGCTTCGTCGCCGAGCGCGCCGAAGTCGGCGAGCGGCGCGAGGCCGTGCTGGCCGTGACCCTGCCCGAGAAGTCCGGCGCCTACAAGAAGTTTCTGTCGCTCCTCGGCAGCCGCAACATCACCGAATTCAACTACCGCTACCACTCGACGGCGGAGGCGCACGTCTTCGTCGGCATCCAGGTCGTCGACCGCAAGGAATCGCTGAAACTGGTCAGCAGCCTGCAGCAGCACGGTTACCCGACCCTCGACCTGACCGACGACGAAATGGCCAAGAACCACGTCCGCCACATGGTCGGCGGCCACGCGCCGCAGGTCTGCGAAAACGGGATGAAGGAGCTGATCTACCGCTTCGAGTTCCCCGAGCGCCCCGGCGCGCTGATGAACTTCCTGACCCGCATGAGCGCCGGCTGGAACATCAGCCTCTTCCACTACCGCAACCACGGCGCCGACTACGGCCGCGTGCTGGTCGGCATGCAGGTGCCGCCGGGCGAAATGGGGCAGTTTGGCGAATTCCTCAAGAATCTCGGCTACGCCAACTGGGACGAGAGCGGGAATCCGGCGTACAAGCTGTTCCTCGGCTAGCGCGGCATGACGCCCGAGGAGTTCATCGCCCGCTGGCAGGACAACCCGCTGACCGAGCGCGCCGGGGCGCAGGCCTGGTTCGACGACCTCTGCGACCTGCTCGGCGTCGACAAGCCGCGCGACGCCGACCGCTACTGCTTCGAGCGTGGCGCCAGGAAGGCCGGCGGCGGCGACGGCTGGGCCGACGTCTGGATGCGCTGCCGCTTCGGCTGGGAGAACAAGCGTCCCGGCCGCAGCCTCGACGCCGCGCTCAAGCAGCTCACCGACTACTCCCTCGAACTCGAGAACCCGCCGCTGCTCGTCGTCAGCGACCGCGAGCGCATCGTCATCCACACCGCCTTCACCGGCTACCCCGACGAGCCGCGCGAAATCCGCATCGAACAACTGGTCGACCCCGAGCAGCGGCAGATTCTCCGCTGGGTGTTCACCGACCCGGAAAAGCTCCGCCCGGAAAAATCCACCGCCGCCATCACCGCCGAAGCCGCCGGCCACTTCGCCGAGCTCGCCGCCGCCATGCGCCGGCGCGGCGGCGACGGCCAGCAGGTTGCCCACTTCCTCGTCCAGTGCCTGTTCTGCATGTTCGCCGAGGATGAACACCTGCTGCCCGCCAACATCTTCACCGACCTGCTCGGCCACGCCCGCAATGACACCAGCAAGGCCGCCCGCCGCATCGAAAAACTCTTCCACGCCATGCAGCAAAACTGCGGCGAATACGGCGACCACGACATCGCCTGGTTCAACGGCGGCCTCTTCAAAACCATCGACATTCCGGCGTTGACCGCAAGCGATCTCGCCGCGCTGCATGGCGCCGCCGCCGACATGGACTGGCGCGGCATCGACCCCACCATCTTCGGCACCCTCTTCGAGCGCGGCCTCGACCCCGCCGCGCGCGCGCCGCTCGGCGCCCACTACACCGACACCGGCACCATCGCCAAGCTGATCGACCCGCTGATCCGCGAGCCGCTGCTCGCCGAATGGGCGAGAACCAAGGCCGAAATCCGCGCCAGGCCGAAGAAGGCCACCGCCGCCTGGCAGGGCTTCCTGCTCCGCCTCAACCGCTTCCGCGTCCTCGACCCCGCCTGTGGCTCGGGCAACTTCCTCTATCTCGCCCTCAAGGCCCTGCGCGACGTCGAAAAGCGCGCCCACGTCGAAGCCCAGGAACTCGGTCTGCCGCCGCCGCTCAACATGGAAACCGGGCCGCACAACATCCTCGGGCTCGAGATCAACGAATTCGCCGCCGAACTCGCCCGCGTCACCGTCTGGATCGGCGACATCCAGTGGTGCCGCCGCAACGGCTACGCCCACGCCATCAACCCGATCCTCAAGTCGCTCGACGGCATCGAACACCGCGACGCGCTGCTCAACGCGGACGGCAGCGAGGCCGAATGGCCGGCAGCAGACGTTATCGTCGGCAACCCGCCTTTCCTCGGGAACAAGGTCATGCGCGGCGAACTCGGCGATGGCTACGTCGAAACCCTGCGCAGGTGTTTCGCCGGTCGTGTCCCCGGCGGTGTGGATTTCGTGACCTACTGGTTCGAGAAGTCGCGCGCGCAGATCGCGGCGTCGAAGCTGCAGGGCGCCGGCCTCGTTGCCACAAATTCCATCCGCGGCGGCGCCAACCGCAAGGTGCTCGAACGCATCGTCGACACCACGCACATTTTTGAGGCGTGGAGCGACGAACCGTGGGTCAACGAAGGCGCGGCGGTGCGCGTGTCGCTGGTTGCATTTGGCCCGATTTTCGGGGTCGACCGCAGCAGCCGACTTGACGGCGCCAAAGTGTCTGTCATTCACTCGGACTTGAGTGCGGCCGAAGGAATCGACCTGACCAAAGCGGCTCGCCTTCCGGAGAATGTCAGAGTCATCTACATGGGGGTCACCAAGGTTGGCCCGTTCGACGTGCCTGGGGAACTTGCGCGTGGTTGGCTACGCCAACCGAATCCGCACGGGAAGTCCAACGCCGAAGTACTGAGGCCAAGCTGGAACGGACTCGACATCACGCGACGTGACCGAGATGTCTGGATAATCGACTTCGGTTGCGAAATGACTGAAGGCGAATCATCGCTTTTTGAGGCGCCATTTTCCTTCGCCAAGGAGCATGTGTTTCCCATGCGCCAGGCGAACAACCGCGAGGCGTACCGGAAGCTGTGGTGGCGCCACGGCGAAGCGCGGCCAGGGCTGCGGAGGTTGCTCGCGGGTATTGGCCGATATATCGTTACTCCGGAAGTGGCCAAGCATCGAGTCTTTGTATGGGTGCGAGGTTGCGTGTTGCCGGACAAGAATTTGCAGGTTATCGCCCGCGCCGACGACACCACCTTCGGCATCCTGCATTCCCGCTTCCATGAACTCTGGTCGCTGCGCCTCGGCACTTCGCTCGAAGACCGGCCGCGCTACACCC
>DAOMFF010000189.1:0-3622 GCA_035429665.1 Azonexus sp. | reverse complement strand
TGCTGATGATCGACAACTACGACAGCTTCACCTACAACCTCGTCCAGTACTTCGGCGAGTTGGGGCAGGAGGTGCGGGTTTTTCGCAACGATGCCATCAGCGTTGCCGAAATCGGCCGCCTCAAGCCCGGCTATCTGGTGATTTCCCCAGGCCCGTGCGCCCCCGCGCAGGCTGGCATCTCGCTGGCCGCCATCCGCGAGTATTCCGGCAAGATTCCACTGCTTGGCGTCTGCCTTGGTCATCAGGCCATTGGCGAAGCCTTCGGTGGCAGGATCGTGCATGCCAAGCACTTGATGCACGGCAAGGTTTCCGCGGTCCACCATGAAAACCGGGGTGTTTTCAAGGGGCTGCCGAACCCGCTGACGTGCACCCGTTACCACTCGCTGGCGATCGAGCGCGAAAGCCTGCCCGATTGCCTGGACATCACCGCGTGGACCGACGACGGCGAAATCATGGGCGTGCGCCACAAGACGCTGGCTGTCGAGGGTGTGCAGTTTCACCCCGAATCGATCCTGACCGAGCGCGGTCACGACCTCCTCAAGAACTTCCTGGACGAACACAAGCAATGACCCCGCAAGCCGCACTCCAGCGCGTGATCGAACACCGCGAAATATTCCACGACGAAATGGTTTCCTTGATGCAGCAGATCATGGGCGGCGAAGTCACGCCGGTCATGATCGCCGCCATCATCATCGGCCTGCGTGTCAAGAAGGAAACCATCGGCGAGATCGCCGCCGCCGCCAGCGTCATGCGCGAGCTGTCGACCAAGGTGCGTGTCGCCGACACCAGCCGTCTGGTCGATACTTGCGGCACCGGCGGCGACGGCGCCCATACCTTCAACATCTCCACCGCCGCGATGTTCGTCGCCGCCGCCGCCGGCGCCCGGATCGCCAAGCATGGCGGGCGTTCGGTTTCCAGCCAGTCGGGGAGCGCCGACGTGCTCGAGGCCCTGGGCGCCAATATCAACCTGACACCCGAGCAGGTCGCGCAGTGCATCGCCGAGACCGGCATCGGTTTCATGTTCGCCCCCAACCACCACAGCGCCATGAAGCATGCCGCGCCAGTGCGCCGCGAACTCGGTGTGCGCACGATTTTCAACATTCTGGGTCCGCTGACCAACCCGGCCAATGCGCCGCAGCAGGTCATGGGGGTCTTCCATGCCGATCTGGTCGGCATCCAGGTACGTGTGCTGCAGCGCCTCGGCAGCCAGCGGGCGCTGACCGTTTTCGGCCGCGAAAGCCTGGACGAAATCTCGATTTCCGGCCAGACGCTGGTCGGCGAACTGAAGGATGGCCGGGTCAGCGAATACGAGATCCACCCGGAGCAGTTCAACCTGCCGGTGCATGACCCGAAGGTGCTGCAAGTCGCCAATGTCGAGGAATCGAAGGCGATGCTCCTCGGCGCGCTGGATAACCGGCTCGGTGCGCCACGCGACATCGTGGCGCTCAATGCCGGTGCCAGCATCTATGTCTGCGGCCAGGCGGCGACGCTGGCGGATGGTGTCGAGAAGGCCTTCGAGATGATCGCGTCGGGCGCGGCGCGGGCCAAGGTCGAGGAATTCGTCAGCTGCACCAGGCGATTCGCGTGAGAACGGGCGCTGGCGAGGTTTCGGCGGAGGCGGACTTGGACGAAGAGCACGGCAAGGTCGTCAAGGCGGCCGAAGCAGAAGACATTCTCGGCAGGATCATAACGACCAAGCGCGAGGAGATCGCCGCTGGGCTCGCGACGATGCCGCTGGCCGAGATAGAGGCCGCTGCTGCCGCGCTGCCGGCACCGCGTGATTTTGTTGGCGCCATCCGGAACAAGATCGGTTGCGGTCAACCGGCGATAATCGCCGAAATCAAGAAGGCCAGTCCGTCGAAGGGTGTCATCCGCCCCGACTTCCACCCGGCCGAGATCGCACAAAGCTATGAGCAACATGGCGCTGCCTGCCTTTCGGTCCTGACCGACCGTCAGTATTTCCAGGGCGCCCCGGAATATCTGGCGGCCGCCCGGGCCGCCTGCGCGTTGCCGGTGCTGCGCAAGGACTTCATCGTCGACCGTTACCAGGTCGCCGAAGCGCGCGCCATGGGGGCCGACGGCATCCTGCTCATCGCCGCCGCGCTCAGCCTGAAGGAAATGCAGGCGCTCGAAGCGCAGGCACATGGCTACGGCATGGGCGTGCTGGTCGAGATCCACAACGGCGAAGAACTCGCTGCCGCGCTGCAACTGAAGACGCCTTTGCTGGGGATCAATAATCGCAATCTGCGCACTTTCGATGTCACGCTGGATACGACACTGGGCCTGCTCGATCGCATTCCGGCCGATCGCATTGTTGTCAGTGAAAGCGGCATCCTGACACCGGAAGATGTCGCACTGATGCGCGCCAACGGAGTTCATGCCTTCCTGGTCGGCGAGGCTTTCATGCGGGCGCCGTCGCCGGGGAGGGAACTGGCGCGTCTTTTTGCCTGAGGATGGCGCAGCGATATGTTGCCGGCTTATTGACGGCATCGGTGTCGCCTGCCAAACTCAACAATGGTCGTCGCGTCGACGGCAGGGATCAAATGAGCGAGTCCAAATCCAGCCTGTTCAAATTGAGTACCGCCGGATTCAATCCGGAGGACGATGCCGAGACGCGCCTGAAGAAGTCGCTGCTGATATTTGCCACCGGCCTCGTCTCGCTGGGGTCGATGCTGTGGCTCCTGCTCTACTGGCAGATGGGCCCGAAGTTCTCCTCGACGGCGCCGTTCGTCTTCCAGTTGCTGCTGGTTTCCAACCTGGTCTTTTTTCTCAGGACAGGCAATTTCAATTTTTTCCGCTACTCGCAACTTGCGCTGTTCCTGTTCATGCCGTTTGTTGTGCAGTGGAGCATCGGCAACTTCATCACGGCCAGCGGCATCAGCCTGTGGGGCTTGCTGGCCCCGATCGGCGCCGTGCTGTTCTTCGGCGTGCGCGAGTCGGCGGCATGGTTCTTCGCCTATATCTTTCTGACGGCGCTCTCCGGATTTTTCGACTATTTCCTCGCCGACAGCGTGGTTACCAGCGGGCCGAAGGTGCCGATCCGGGTCAGCGTATTCTTCTTTGCGCTGAACTTCGCCGCGGTTTCGACCATCGTCTATCTGCTGCTGCGTTACTCGACGCAGGAAAAGGCCAAGGCGCAGGCCAGCCTCGAGGAAACCCACAGGCTTCTGCAGGATGAACAGGACCGTTCCGAGCGTCTGCTGCTCAACATCCTGCCCGGACCCATCGCCGAACGGCTGAAATACGATAAACAGACCATAGCCGACGGTTTTGCCGACGTCAGCGTGATGTTCGTCGACATCGTCAATTTCACGAGAATCGCGGAGGGGATGTCGCCGCAGCAGGTGTTCGCCATGCTGAACCGCATCTTCTCCTCGTTCGACGAACTGGCCGAGAAATTCGGCATCGAGAAGATCAAGACCATCGGCGACGCCTACATGGTCGCCGGCGGTCTCAACAATGAGCAGGGCAACTATTCGCAAGCCATCTGTGAACTGGCGCTGGCCATGCGTGACCTGTTGCGCACCGACTTCGAGGTCAACAGCCTGCATCTGGAAGTCCGGATCGGCATCGGTACCGGACCGGTGGTCGCCGGGGTGGTCGGCAAGAAGAAGTTCATCTA
>DAOMFF010000188.1:0-3629 GCA_035429665.1 Azonexus sp. | reverse complement strand
GCCGCCGCAGCAGGCCGCCGACCTTGCCTGGGACAGCGGGCTGATCGGTCGCAACGCGGACGGCAAGCCGAGCGGCTGGGCGGCCTGCGATCCGTCAACGCTGGCCGTGCCCGGCGACGACCGGGTCTTTGTCGTCGGCGACGTCATCGACAAGGTATCGCCGCTGTTCGGGCAGTACCCGAAAACGGGCCAGATCGCGGCGGGACTCGGGCGCATCGCCACCACCCAGATTGCCGCCCACGCGGCGGGAACAGCGGCGCCAAGGCAGTTGCCGGACAGTACCTGCTACGTGGTGAATCGCCCCGAGCCGAAGGAATTGACGCGCATCGAGACCGCTTATCGCTGGCGTGGCGACGGCGTGATCCAGCAGACGATGCGCCAGCAGCATCTTCCGCAAGCGGGCGAAGAAGACCTCGACTGGGCGCGCCGCCAGTTCGCCGAGTTGTTCGGCACAACCGGCTGAACATCGCCTTCAACCAGAGATCAATGGCGCGCCCAGATGCTGGTCGAACCGTCAGGCTTGACCAGCAACGTATTGAACAGTTCCCGCCTGACCTCGCGCTCGCCGCTGGCGTTGTCGAGCATCGTGCACGCCGTCTCGCAGGTCGGATTGGACAGTTCCCGGCCCGGCGCCCCGCGCGGTAAGCCGGGCACGGCAATGCCGCGCGCCTCGGGCTTGTCGCGCAACAATTCCTGAATGTCCTCGGCGTAGGCGTGGCCTTCGACGAAGTAACCGCCAACCACTGCCGTATGAATCGATTCGACGGCGACCGGCACCTTGAAACGTCGCTTGACCGCAGCCATGTCGGTCGTCTCCTTATAGACGACGCGAAACCCGTTGTCGGCCAGATAGCTTCCCCAGTCGATGCAGGCCAGGCAAGGCGATGGCATGTAGATGACAACCGCCGGCAGCGGCGCCTTCTCGTCCGCGGCCAGCACCGCGCCAGCCACGAACAGCAGGGCCAACGCCCGCCGCCGCAGCATCAATCCCTGACCAATATCCATTTGCCGCCTTTCACCGTCATCATCACCCGCGCCCGCTGATCCATGCCGTTGTGGTCCTGCGGCGACATATTGAAGATGCCCTGCACCCCGACCACTTCCCGCGACCGTTCGAGCGCGTCACGCAGCGCCGCCCGGAATTCCGCCGATCCCGGCCTGGCCTTGGCAAGCGCTTGTGGAATTGCCTTCTGCAACAGCAGGCCAGCATCGAAGGTGTTGGCGCCAAAAGTCGACATGCTGCCGGCGCCGTACTTGCCCTCGTAAGCCTTGACGTAGCCTTCGGCAATCGCCTTGATCGGATTGCCTTCCGGCAGATCGGCGACCACCAGCATCGGGCCGCCGGCCATCAGCGTGCCTTCGACAACCTTGCCGCCGAGACGGATGAAGTCGTTGGTCGCCACGCCATGGGTCTGGTAGACGCGGCCCTTGTAGCCTTTTTCCTGCAAACTGACCTGCGGCAGGACGGCGGGGCCACCGGTGGCGGCGATGAACACCGCATCCGGCCTGGCCGAAATCAGCTTCAGCGCCTGACCGGTGACCGACGGATCGGTGCGATTGAAGCGCTCGCTGGCGACAATCCGGATCCCGGCCTGCGCGGCCATCGGCGCGAACACCTTGTACCAGTTCTCGCCATAGGGGTCGTTGAAACCGATGAAGCCGACACTGCGGATGCCGGCGGCCGTCATGTTGTCCAGCACCGCCGTGGCGATCAGGTCGTCATTCTGGGTCGTCTTGAAGACCCACCTCTTCTTGTCGTCCATGGGCTGGATCACGGATGACGAACCGACCGTCGTCAGCAGCGGCGTCTTCGCCTCGGCGACGAAGTCGAGGATCGCCAGCGCGGCCGGTGTCGTCGTCGGCCCGATCAGCGCATCGACCTTGTGTTCGGTGAGCAGCTTTCTGACATTGGTCACCGCGCTGGTCGGGTCGGACGCATCGTCGAGCACAATGTACTCGATCTTCTGGCCACCGATTTCGCTCGGCAGCAGGGCTACCGTGTTCTTTTGCGGAATGCCGACGACAGCGGTCGGTCCGGTCGACGAGGCGATGACACCGATCCTGATCTCGGCCCGAGCAACACCCGTGCCGAGCAACAGGCCGGCAAGCGTCAGGAACATCACGCGAAGAATCATCACGGTCCCTTGAGTCAGAATGCGGTGCGTTTCGATTATAGTGGCATGCCATGTTCCCGACGACCCGCCCGCCACGCCCGCGCCTGACCGGCCGCATCTTCGCCTACGCGCTAGTCGACGTTTTCGGGCTTTTCTGCGTCGCCATCGGCGCCAGTTGGTTCGCTTCCGGCAGGGGGACGATTCTGGCCAATTTTCCGACGTCGACCGTGGAGGCCGTGGCGTGCACGACCGGGGGTGTCGCCGTGATGATCTGGGCCGTGGCGCGCATCCTGCGCGAGATTGCCAAGCAGGAGCCGGAAATGCAGGCCAGGTACGATGCCTACATCGCCGCCCGCCACCCGGACAAGGTGCGCCCGTCGGAATCCGGCTAGCGGGCGCTAGTCAGCGGCCTTGCCGGCCGGCTTCAGCCATTCTGGCAGCTCGCGCCCGCCGGCATTGTCGATGATGTACTGGCGCACCAGCTTGCGCACCACCTGCGATGGCGTCAGGTCGTGCGCCGCGCAGATTTCCTCGAATATCTCCTTCTTGCGCGGATCGATGAGGATCGTCAGACGCGCGGTCCTGTTTTCCATGGACAACTCCCGATAGACTTTGATGGAATTATATTACCATGTGATTAACATTGACGAATAACATGGATCACATATAATGCAGATCTCATTCACCGAGCGCGCGTCATGAAGATCGCCTTCCACCCGAAGCTGCTGGACTGCCTGCCGACCTACAACCGCGCGCAATTCGCCAAGGATCTCGCTTCGGGCATCACCGTCGGCGTCCTCGCCCTGCCGCTGGCCATGGCCTTCGCCATCGCCTCCGGCGCCTCGCCGACGGCCGGCATCTGGACGGCCATCGTCGCCGGCTTCATCACCTCGGCCTTTGGCGGCTCGCGGGTGCAGATCGGCGGCCCGACCGGCGCCTTCATCCCCATCGTCTATGGCATCGTCGCCATGCACGGCTTCGCCAACCTGATGGGGGCGACCATCCTCGCCGGCATCTTCCTGCTGGCCATGGGCATCGCCCGCATGGGGCAGCTGATCCGCTTCATCCCGGTCACCGTCGTCATCGGTTTCACCAACGGCATTGCTGTCGTTATCTTCCTTGCCCAGCTCAAGGATTTCTTCGGCCTGCAGATCGACAACCTGCCGGCCGAATTCTTCCATCGCATCAAGACCCTGGCCGCTCACGCGCACACCGTCGACCTGCCGACCCTGGCACTGGCCACCGCCTGCTTCGCCTTCCTGCTCTCGTACAACCGTCTGGCCGAGCGCTTCGCCCTGCTGCGCCACGCGCCGGGCCCGCTCGTGGTGCTGATCGTCGGCACCCTGGTCACCTTCGTTTTCGATCTGCCGGTCGAAACCATTGGCAGCCGCTTCAACGGCATCCCGCAGGAACTGCCGGCCTTTGGCCTGCCCAGCCTGTCGGTGCACGACCTCGGCAAACTGATCTCGCCGGCCATCACCATCGCCCTGCTCGGCGCCATCGAATCGCTGCTCT
>DAOMFF010000187.1:0-3630 GCA_035429665.1 Azonexus sp. | reverse complement strand
CCTTTCGCGAGAATCTTGGCCGGCGCAGCCGCTACTCGATCCATTTCATGTTCGCAAACGACAATATCGTCGAAGGCAACCAGTTCTACGACAATGCGGTGGGCGTCTATTTCATGTACACCGAGGGCGGCATCGCCCGCGACAACGTCATTTCGCATGCGACCGGCGCCACGGGCATGGGCATTGGTTTCAAGGAAGCGTCCGGCACCCTCATCGCGAACAACGAGATCATCTACTGCGGCATCGGCATCGGCTCCGATCTCTCGCCGTTCCAGCCTGACAGCACGATAGAGGTACGTGGCAACCGCTTCGCCTACAACGGCATCGGCATCATGTTCAACAGCGAAACCGGCGGCAACAACATGGTCGACAACATCTTCGAGGGCAATCTGACCCAGGTCAGCTACGGCGGCCGCGGCGACAACAACAATAACGAAAGGAATTTCTGGCAAGGAAATTTCTGGGACGACTACCAGGGCTTCGACCGCAACGGCGACGGCATCGGTGACCGCACGCACGAACTCTATTCCTATGCGGACCAGATCTGGATCGAAATGCCCGTCGCCCGTTTCTTCCGCAGTTCGCCGGTCATGGAACTGCTCGACTTTCTCGAACGTCTGGCCCCCTTCTCGAAGCCAGACCTGATCCTGCGTGACGAAAAGCCACGATTCCTCAAGCCCGCGAGGACAGCGCAATCATGAGCGACGACGATCGCAAGCCGGTGGCCGGGCCGACACCGCCGCTGTCCAAGGCCAAGCGGCAGACCAACCGCCGCCGCTTCCTGCGCACCGTCCTGCTCACCGGCGGCGTGGTCGGCGCCGCGCTCTCCGGCTTCCTGCCGCTGATCTATTCGCAGAAGAAGCGGTTGCGGCCACCCGGCGCGCTCGACGAAAAGGATTTCCTCTCGAGTTGCATCAAGTGCGGCCAGTGCGTCCAGGTCTGCCCGGTGCAGGCGATCAAGCTGGCCGACCTGATCGACGGCATGGGCGTCGGGACGCCCTATATCGATGCCCGGCAGCAGGCCTGCGACTTCTCGTGCGACGCCGTTCAGTGCGTTTTGGCCTGCCCGACCGGCACGCTGACCTACCACAAACCGGAGTTCCTCACCGTGCGGCAGGGCGCGGCGCTCGCGGCAAAGCCAATCCTGCTGGCCAAGGAAAAGGATCCCGAGCCGACGCTCAACATGACCGAGCGCATGGGCGTGGCGCGCCTGACCCGCCCCGAGGCCTGCTTGGCGATCCAGGGCAAGGGCTTCAGGGGACAGACCCGCGGCGCCGACTTCAAGGGCATGCTGCGCTACATGGATGTCGATCGCTGGAAGCCGATCAGGATCAGCGCACACCCCTACGATGTCGCCGAGTGCGACCTTTGCGTCCGCGAATGTCCGCTCAAGGGCGCCATCTCGATCGAAACGGTCTTTGCCCCGGATGGCAGGAAACGCAAGTCGCCGGTTGTCCATGAACCTTGCGTCGGCTGTGGCGTCTGCGAAATGGTCTGCCCGGTCGAGCCGGGCTGCATCACCATCGAAGCCCGAGGGATCTGGAAGACATGAGCCAACTACTGAAGAGGCGCTTTTTCGAACAGATCAAGGTCATGTTCGGCGCCGAGCCGAGCAAGCCGACGGAGATCGCCCCGGCCGCGCAGGCGATCCATTTCTACAAGAAGGGCAATCGCGACCTGATCGCCGAGAAGCTGCATGCGCGGGCGCACGCCGAGCACAAGGACACATGGCGCAACCGGCGCTGGATCACACTGATCCTGGCCAACCTGCTGTTCACCTTCTCCTTTTTCCTCGACATCCAGGTTCTCGAAGGTGCCCTGACCGCCTCACGCTTCGTCGGCTTCCATCTGATTGACCTGAACTCGGCGCTGCAGGTGATGCTGGCCCACAAGCACATCATCAACAACCTGCTGATCGGCACCGGCACCGTGCTGGTGTTGTGGGCGCTGCTCGGCGGCCGCACCTTCTGCTCCTGGGTCTGCCCCTATCACCTGCTCGCCGAGTGGGCCGAGAAGATTCACCTCTTCCTGGCAAAAAAGCGGCTGCTCACCGACCAGACCATCGACCGTCGGCTGCGCACCGTCTTCTGGATCATTTTCGCGCTGCTCGCATTTGCCACCGGCTACACCGTCTTCGAGGCCATCTCGCCGACTGGCATCCTGTCGCGGGCGCTGATCTACGGCCCGGGGCTGGCGCTGCTCTGGGTGCTGGCGCTGCTCGTCTTCGAGGTCTTCTTCTCGCGCCGCGCCTGGTGCCGCTACGCCTGCCCGATCGGCCTGACCTATGGCGTCGTCGGCATCTTTTCGCCGGTGCGCATCAAGTACAAGCTCGACGGCTGCTTCCACGAGGGCGACTGCCGCAAGGTCTGCCTGGTGCCGCACGTGCTCGACACCGTCATCAAGGGCCGCGCCGTCGACACCGAAGTGCCGATCGGCCCCGACTGCACGCGCTGCGGCCTGTGCGTCGACACCTGCCCGACCGGGTCGCTAAGCTTCGAAATCAAGGGCCTGTCGAAACTGATCTGATTTCTCGCTGTTTTCGGCGGTCGACCGCAACGATGCTTGTTGCCCGCTCCCGCATCGATGATGCGGAAGCCGCATCCTCTACCTGCGGTCCCTGGCGACAAAGGGTTCCACCAGTGCCTCCTGCACCGAGCCGGTCATATTCATCGCCTTGTCGAAGCTGGCGTTCCAAACGTCGGCATTGGCCAGATCCGCACCTTGCATGTCCGCCTTGAAAAAGATTGCCTGACGCAAGGTGGCGCCCTTCAGGCGCGTATCCTTGAGCTTGGCATTGGTAAAGTCAGCTTGTTCCATGGCGGCACCCGTCAGGTCGGCTCCGGACAAGTCGGCACCGATCAGCCGCGCACCTGAAAACACGCCGCGAAACGCGTAGCAGTTGCGGATCGAGCCGCCCGAAAGGTCAACACCTTCCATCAGGACGTCTTTCAGGTAGGCTCCCGAGAAATCCGCCCGTGGCGCCTTGGTGTTGATCAGGTTCGAGCCGAAGAGGTTGGCGCCAACGAGATTCGCTCCGCTCAGATCGCCTTCATCGAAGGTCGCGTGAAACAGGTCGGCGTCGCGCAGATCGGCACCGGCCAGGTTGGCTGCGGTGAAGTTTGCCCATTTGGCATTGCTGCCGCGCAAATCCGCGCCGGACAAATTGGCCCTGCTGAAATCGGTGCTCTCCAGCTTGGCGCCCGCCAAGCGGGCACCATGCAAATCCCTGCCCCCCATCTTCTTGCGGGAGAAGTCGCACTGCGAGAGATCCGTCGCGGCCTGCGGCGCGGCGCAGTTCCCTGGCGGCAGATCGGCCGCCGCATTGAGAACGCTTGGCAAAAACAACACGACAGCGATGATTGTATGTGGCTTCACAATGTTCTTCTCCCCATCCGGACCGTGGTCGATAATTGCATTCTGCATCGTAGGCAGCATTCTGGCGATGGCCCTGATCGGCAGAAAAAACGGGGGTTCATTTGGCTAGCCGCTCGTAGAGCTTGACGGTCGTATCGACATACCGCAGTAGACGCTCCCCTTGGGCAATCGCTGCCAGCGCATGCTGGCTTCTTTTTGCGTTGGCCAGATTCGGCGACAGGATGCTTTCGAACTTTTGCCACTGCTCGGTGATTT
>DAOMFF010000186.1:0-3651 GCA_035429665.1 Azonexus sp. | reverse complement strand
GCGGAATCAGCAGCACGAAGGCGGCGAAGCCGACGGTGACGAAGGGGCGCTTGAAGATGTCCCGGGCAATGGCGTCGACGTCGAACGAGTGGTCGAAGCCGATGAAGGACAGGAAGTGCAGCGTTGCGTAGAAGAAGGTGAATAGCCCGAGCATGCGCCGCAGGCGAAGCAGCCAGTGCCACTGCGTCCACACGCGCAGCGGCGTGATGCACAGCGTCAGCAGCAGGAAATTGAAGGTCCAGGTGCCGGTCCAGCGCTGGACGAATTCGACTGGGTTGGGGCCGAAATCGCCGGTCCACGCAGCCCACAGCAGGCGCCCGAGCGGCAGCAGCGCCAGGAGGAAGAGGGCAAGCTTGAGTCGGGCGACCGGAGGCGGGGCGTCTTGCGTGGTCATCGTTCAGAAATTTCTGCGCAGATCCATGCCGGCGTAGAGTCCGGCGACCTGGTCGGCGTAGCCGTTGAAGGGCAGCGTCTTGCGCTTGAAGAATTGGCCCAGAGGGCGTTCGTGGCTCTGGCTCCAGCGTTTATGCGGCACGTCCGGGTTGACGTTGGAATAGAAGCCGTATTCGTCGGGCGCTGTTTTGGTCCATACGGTGGGTGGCTGTTTTTCGACGAAGCGCACCTTGACGATCGACTTGGCGCCCTTGAAGCCATATTTCCACGGAACGACGACGCGCAGCGGGGCGCCGTTCTGTTTGGGCATGTGCTCGCCGTACATGCCGAGACCGAGGAGGGCCAGCGGATGCATCGCCTCGTCGAGCCGGAGCGCCTCGACATAGGGCCAGTCGAGAACGGGGAGGCGGACGTAGGGCATCTGCTCGGGGTCGGCCAGCGACCAGAATTCGACGAACTTGGCATTGCCGGTAACGTCGCAGCGCTTGATCAGCTCGTTGAGCGGGATGCCAACCCAGGGTATGACGGCACTCCAGCCTTCGACGCAGCGCATCCGGTAGATGCGCTCCTCGAGCGGCGCCCATTTGAGGATGTCGTCGATGGCAAAGGTCTTTGGCGTCTTGACCTCGCCTTCGACGCTGACCGCCCACGGCCGCGTGCGCAGGCGGTGGGCGTTGCGGGCCGGGCTGTCCTTGTCGGGGCCGAACTCGTAGAAGTTGCCGTATTCGGTAACCGAGGCGTAGGAAGTCGGCTTCTCGTCATTCACGGAGAAGGGGCCGGGAACGACCGCTTCAAAGCGTGTTCGCTCGCCGGTTGCGGCGTGGCTCGCTCCGAGCAGTCCGCAACCGGCGGCGCCCGCGCCGAAAGCCATGGCGCGCAAGAAGTCGCGGCGCCCGCCATAGATATCGGGCGGGGTGATTGCGGAGGGGGGAATCTCCGGGCGGTACCTGATCAGCATGGTGCAACCTCACTCTGCGCGTCTGTCGAGTAGTCGTGTTGGACCCTCGAAAACTTACAGTGTCCCGCCGATTTCATCCATGGAGCGAGGAAAGAGCCTGCCCGCGCAAGCGCGGGCGGCCATCAGCCGGTGATGTAGTGTTCCAGTTGCGAAATGAGAAACTGCTGGTTGCTGATGGTTGCCTTGACCAGGTCGCCGATCGAGACGATCCCGATCACCTCGCCGTCCTCTGAGAGAACAGGCAGGTGGCGGAAATGCTTTTCGGTCATCAGCGCCATGCATTCGTCGACGGTTGCGCTCAGGGTGACATAGGCGACCTTGTCGCTCATGATTTCGCTGACCAGCGTTTCCTTCGAGCTCTTGCCGTGGAGGATGAGCTTGCGCGCGTAATCGCGCTCGGTGAAGATGCCGACCAGATCTTCGCCATCGAGAACGAGAAGCGCGCCGACGTCGTGCATGGCCATCAGGCTCAGCGCTTGGAAGACGGAATCGCCTGGCGTCACGACGGCGAGCGGCCGATTTTTGGCGGCCAGCATTTGCTTGAGTGTTATCACGTTGGTTCTCCTCGGCGGGTTGATCGATCTTGTCAGCGCAGTCTATCCGCGAGCGGAGCGAATGCCAAGATCACGGAACTGACCAAAAAAGCAAAGGCAGCCTCGGCTGCCTTTCCGGGTCGCCGGCCTAGCGCAGGCCGGCGGCGTATTCGGCCACGGCTTTCATCTCGACGTCCGACATCTTGGCCGCGATGGTTCGCATCATCTTTTCGGGGTCGTTGTTGCGTTCGTCGCCGCGGAACGCCTTCAGTTGCGCCTCGGTGTATTCGGCATACTGGCCGGACAGGCGCGGGTACTGCGCGGGCAGGCCGGCCCCGGCCGGACCATGACAACCGGCACACGCCGGAATACCCTTCTTGAAGTCGCCCTGACGCCAGATCTTCTGGCCGAGAGCAATCTTCGATTCATCCCTGGCGACGGCGGGCTTCAGTTTCTGGCTGGAAAACCAGGCGGCGAGATTCCTCATGTCTTCGTCGGAGAGCGCCGCGACCATGCCGCCCATGATGGCGTTGTTGCGGGCGGCGGGCTTGCCGTCGACCGACTTGAAGTTGGTCATCTGCTTGTACAGGTATTCGGCGCCCTGACCGGCGAGGTTCGGGTTGGCCGCGGCCGGGCTGTTGCCGTCGGCGCCATGGCAGGCGACACAGACGGTCTCGGCGATGGCCTTGCCCTTGGCAGGGTCTGCCTTGGCTTTGGCTTCCTCAGCCGCGTGGGACATGAAAGTGGTGGCAAGAAGGATTGCCATTGCCGCGGTACGGATCATTTTCGAACTCCTAGTGCGCGTCTTGGGGCGCTTTGGCCGGAACGGAAGTTACAAACCTGCTATTCTATATCACTTCTCCGCCGCCTTGGCGGCCCCCGAGAGTTTTTTATGTCCTTGTTCCAGCAGGCGGTTTTTTTCACCACCGTCACCCATCTTCGCGACCTGCCGCGGGATGCCGTTCGCGAGGTCGCCTTTGCCGGCCGTTCCAATGCCGGCAAATCGTCGGCGATCAACACCCTGGCGGGACGGGTGCGGCTGGCCTACGTCAGCAAGACGCCGGGCCGCACGCAGCACCTCAACTATTTTACGCTTGCCGAGGGCAGGTATTTTGTCGATCTGCCCGGTTATGGCTACGCCAAGGCGCCGGAGGGGATCCGGTCGCAATGGGAGGGGCTGGTCGGACCCTATCTCGGCAAGCGCGAGCAGTTGGTCGGACTGGTCGTCATCATGGATATCCGGCGCCCGCTGACCGATCTCGATCTGCGCCTGATCGACTGGTTCCGGCCGACCGACCGGCCGATCCACATTCTGCTCTCGAAGGCCGACAAGCTGAGCCGGCAGGAGCAGACGACGGTACTGCGCGCGGTGAAGGCCGAACTGGCGACCTGGGGCGATGCCGGTCTGTACTCGGTACAACTCTTCTCCAGCCTGAAACGAACGGGTGTCGAAGAGGCCGAAGCGCTGCTTGGCAAATGGCTGGGCATCGAAGGAAAGGCGCAGCAAAACAAAAGGCCTCCGGAAAAGGGGAATCCGGAGGCCGAAATGCCTTGACTTGGTCAAGACACCCGCTCAGGGAGGGGGAGCGAGAGACAGCGGTGCCGTCTAAGTCATCTGATGCTGATCAATGCGAAAAGTTCCGTTCCGAACGAGAATCCGCGATTCGAATGGCTTGAGGTTCTGACATGACTGTTACCGGGCGTTATCCCGAAACCCGCATGCGCCGGATGCGGCGCGATGATTTTTCCCGTCGCCTGATGCGCGAG
>DAOMFF010000185.1:0-3652 GCA_035429665.1 Azonexus sp. | reverse complement strand
GCTTGAGGCCGCGTTCGCTCAGGGTCGGGACCAGCGCCTGATAGAGCGCGGTGACGCCGTCGTCGTTAAAGCGGGCGGCCATGGTGCCGAAAACCGGCATTTCGTCGCTCGGCTGTGTAAACAGCTCGCGGTTCCGCTGGTATTGCTTGCGCACGTCGCGCAGCGCATCCTCGGCGCCCTTGCGGTCGAACTTGTTGATGGCAACGAAATCGGCGAAGTCGAGCATGTCGATCTTTTCGAGCTGCGAGGCGGCGCCGAACTCGGGCGTCATGACATAAAGCGAAACATCGACGAAAGGCACGATGGCCGCATTGCCCTGACCGATGCCCGACGTTTCGACGATGACCAGATCGAAGCCGGCCAGCTTGCAGGCGGCGATCACCTCGGGCAACGCGGCGGAAACTTCGCTGCCGGTGTCGCGGGTGGCCAGCGAACGCATGAAGATGTTCGGATGCTCGATGGCGTTCATGCGGATGCGGTCGCCGAGCAGCGCGCCGCCGGTGCGCTTGCGCGAGGGGTCGATGGAAATCAGGCCGATCCTGACCGCATCGCTCTGGTCGAGGCGGAAGCGCCGGACGATCTCGTCGGTCAGCGAGGACTTGCCGGCGCCGCCGGTGCCGGTGATGCCGAGGACCGGCACGGCAACGGCCGCCGCCGCCTTGAGCAGCGGCTCCTTCAGGGCCGGGGCGGAACCGTTTTCGAGGACAGTGATGACCCGGGCCAGCAAGCGCCGGTCACCCGCCCGGAGACCTTCCAGAACCTTGTCGGTAGCCGGCAGCCCCGGCGCCGCGACGTCGAAGTCGGACTGCTGGACAAGATCGTTGATCATTCCCTGCAGACCCATGTGCACGCCATCTTCGGGAGCATAGATGCGGCTGACGCCGTAAGCGTGCAGTTCCTTGATCTCGGCCGGCACGATGACCCCGCCACCGCCGCCGAAAACTTTGATGTCGCCGCCGCCATTGGCCTTGAGCAGGTCCAGCATGTATTTGAAGAACTCGACGTGCCCGCCCTGGTAGGAGGTGATCGCGATGCCCTGGACATCCTCCTGAAGAGCGGCATTGACGATTTCCTGCACCGATCGGTTGTGTCCGAGGTGGATCACCTCGGCGCCGGTGGCCTGGATGATGCGGCGCATGATGTTGATCGACGCATCATGCCCGTCGAACAGCGAGGCCGCCGTGACGAAGCGCAGCTTGTTTTTCGGCTTGTAGGGAGCAAGTTTCTTGGCAACGGAAAGATCGGTCATGGCGCCTGCCTCATTAAGTATACGAAAGGTCCATCATATTACGGTGCTTTGTCTGCGGCGCAATTGTCTGGATTGACCCGCATCGTGCAAATTCCGCCAACATGATAAGCTGTCGCGGTCGACCGTCGAAAAAGGCCGAAAATGCCTCCGCGCACCACCCGCAACCCGACCGAGAGATCGCAAGCCACTGTTGCAATAGGATTTGTGAACGGCATGCTGGCCGGTTTGGCGCGCCACGGGATCGCTGCCGGGCCGCTGCTGACCGCGGCCGGCATCGACATTGCAGATGCCGCCAGCCGGGTTCCGGTCGATCGCTATGCCGTGCTCTATAACCGGATCAATCACCGGCTCGACGACGAAGGTTTCGGGTTGTTTTCGCAGCCGCTGCGCGTCGGCAGTTTCGAGTTTCTCTGCCGGGGTTGCATCAGCGCTCCGACATTGGCTGAAGCCCTGCTTCGCGCCACCCGCTTCCTGCGCATCGTGTTGCCCGACCTAGCCGTCGCTGTCCGGCGCCACCAGAGCCACGCCGAACTGCTTATCGGCGAGAGCCGACGCCTGGCCGACAACCCGGATGACGCTGGGCGAGTCTTCGCTTTCGAATGGCTGCTCCGGATGCTTCACGGGCTGTCGTGCTGGCTTGCCGGTCGCGGCCTGGCGCTCGACAGCGTCATCTTTCCCTACCGCCGCCCGCCCCATGCCGCCGACTACGCGCTGATCTTCACCGCGAATTCCCGCTTCGCCCCGACTTTGCCGGGTGGTGTCGGGACGCTGGTCGCCAGCTTCAATGCCAACCTGCTCGATCTGCCCGTCCGTCGCGACGAGGCGGCGCTGGCCAGCTTCCTCGACGGCGCACCCGGCAAGATCACCACACTCTACCGGCGTGACCGGGAGATGGTCATTCGCGTCCGCGACCTGCTGCGCGCCGCGCTGCCGGCCGTGCTCGGCCTTGATGACGTCGGTGACCGCCTGCACCTGTCGCCACGCACGATCCACCGCCGCCTGGGCGAGGAAGGGTCGAGTTTCCGCGCCATCAAGGATGCGCTGCGGCGCGACATGGCGCTGGCCCGCCTGACCAAGACCCGGGATGCGGTCAGCCAGGTCGCTGCCGATCTCGGCTACGCCGACACCTCGGCGTTTTACCGTGCCTTCGTCGAGTGGACCGGCATGGCGCCAATCCATTATCGCCGGCGCTGGACGAGCGGCAGGTGACAACCCGACCATGGTGGATACGACGGCAGCCGCGGGTTCAGGCCTTCCGTTACCGCCACAAATGCGATAGGCTCTGCACTTCCAGAATTGATACGCCAAGGAGGTTTGGCCGGTCATGATCCGCAAGGACAAGCGCAAGCTGCCAGACGACCGTCGCATCGAGGATGTGGGGCCGCCCACCGGTTGGCGCGACCGTCGCAAGGGGGTTGAACGGCGCATACCCGTGACCGAAGAGGTCGATGTGACCGACAGTCAGTGGGCAAGATATTTTGGCCCCCATTCGTTTGACGCAGCCGAAGACGATCAAGCCCCGGATGATTCCGAGGGCGCTTTCGATCGGGTTCGCAAATGATCTTGCCGTTGCCGGGGCCAATCCGGGCCAGACGAATGGATGCAAAAAGGCCGGATGGCCCCGGCCTTTTTGTTTGCCTGACGCGGCGCTTACTCGTCGTCTTCGCGCAACTGGAACTTGCCGGCCATCTGCTGCTGCACGTTGGGCGGTACGGCCGCATAGCGGGCGAACTCGATGGTGTAGCTGCCCTGGCCACCGGTGAGCGACTTCAGGCGTGACTGGTAGTCGCTGATTTCGGCCAGAGGCACCTCGCCGGAGATCGCGGACATCCCGTGACCGCGGCCGTCGGTGCCGGTGATGTGACCGCGGCGGCTCGAAAGATCGCCGGTCAGATCGCCGATGGAAGCCTCCGGAACAATGATCTCTACGCTGACGATGGGCTCCAGGACAATCGGGCGCGCAGCCCGCACCGCTTCGATCACCGCCTTGCGCCCGGCGGTGACGAAGGCAACCTCCTTGCCGTCGACCGGGTGGGTCTTGCCGTCAAAAACGGTCACTTTCAGGTCGTCGACCGCGTAACCCGCCACCACACCACCTTCCAGACCTTGGCGCACGCCCTTTTCCACGGCTGCCATGAAAACGCCGGGGATAACACCGCCCTTGACCGCATCGACAAACTCGATGCCTTCACCGCGGCCCTTGGGCTCGATGCGCAGATGAACCTCGCCGAACTGCCCGGCGCCGCCACTCTGCTTCTTGTGGCGGTGAATGCCTTCAGCGGCAGCGGTAATCGTTTCACGGTAGGGGATCGTCGGCGGCCTGGTATCGACTTCCAGCTTGTACTGAGCGGCCATCTTTTCCAGCTTGGCCTTGAGGTGGATTTCACCGAGGCCGCGGATGAC
>DAOMFF010000184.1:0-3664 GCA_035429665.1 Azonexus sp. | reverse complement strand
GAGCGCAGTTTCAAGAAACGGAAGTCCGGCGACGGCTGAAGGCGGTGACCCGGTACCGGGGTCTCATCCTCGGGCGACCGCTGCGACCTCGCAAGCTGATGCATCAGGTGCGACGCGTCCAGCGACCCGACTTTACGGCATTCCGCCGCGAGATCGAAGCAGACGGCTGCTCTCAAGCAGCCTTTCTTCTGCGCTCGATGACCAGGCGAATATGGGAAATGATCACGGCAACGCCATTGATCCGGTCCGGCGCAATCTTTTCGTAGAGGAAGCGCTCGAGCAGCCATCCCGACAGGGTATCGAGTTCTTCCTCGATTTCGCCCAACTTCTCGAGAGGCAGCGATTTCGCCTCGCGCATCATCGCCGGCAGCCGCGCCAGATTCCTCTGTATCTCGTCAGGACGATGTTTCCGCCAGAAAGTGTGCAGCCAAAGCCCGAACGAACCCAGTACCCCGCCGATGATTGTCAGGTTGAACAACTGGTTCATGACCTGTTCAAAAACACTCTCCTGAGTCCCGTCGATGTAGGCCGCCGCGCCGGGATGGGTGTGCAGGACGCCTTTCTTGTCGGTGTCAGGCGCTTCGATCTGGCCCGCGAGGGGCAGTGTCGCAGCGAACTTGGCCCGCGTCGTCAGCAGCAAATGCGTGATCTCCCCGGCGACATCGTTCAGCATGGTTTTTTTTGCGACAAGTCGAACCGCGACCGCGACCGTCTTCACCTCGTCATCGGGGATGGCGGGAACCGCCAGAAACGCTCCGGTGGGGATGGTGATCTCTTCGTACAGGGGGTTCTGGACGGCGATTTCCGTTGCTTCCAGATCGATGAATCTTGGCGGCTTGCCGGTCGCCCTGACGATGGCTCTGACCGCCTCGGAAACCGCACCCGGGCCGGTCGAACCAATGGCGACTACGGCCGCCGCCTGCTTGCGCCGCAGCGCGGTAGCGACGTCAGCCAACGGGGTCTTGCCGAGATCGCCCGGCCTGACGCTATAGAAATCCATTACCGTCCGCAGCAGGGGATCGTCATCCGGCGTGCCTTCGAGAATGACGATCTTCTTTCCGACCAGGTCCTTCATCGATTTCGCCGGCGAATTGGCTGAAACCATCATGACCAGTGACAATCGGCGCAAGATGACAAGGGTTCCGCCACTGGCCGCGGCCGGGTGATCGCTCCTGACTAGGGCGAGATCGTATTTGCCACTCTGAAACTTCTCGGCGCTTTCCTGAAGGTTGCCGGATTCTTCCAGAATCAGTTGCACACGCGGATGTTCCTCCGCCACCTGGCGCTTGAAAGCGGAAAGGAATTTCTGCCCGAAACTGCCGGCCGGACCGGTTGCCACGCGAATCGTGTATTGCGGCGAGAATACCCACGGAAACCAGACCCAGGCCGCGGCACCCGCGCCGAGGAGAAGAACGATGAGTCCTCCAACCAGCAACATATTGGTCTTTTTTGGCATGAACATCCGTCCGAGTCAGTTGGGTCGAAGATAGAGGGCATGCACGACCCAGTCAACCGGCTTGCCAGGTCCGGCCCACGGCGCCATCAAGGCGCCGCCAGCGCCGCCACGAGCATGTCCATCAACACCCTGACGCGGTGCGGCACATGGCGGTTACTGGGCAGCATCGCATAGATGCCGAGTTCGGGGATGGCGAAATCGGCGAGAATCTGCTCGACCCGGCCGGCGTCAAGGTAACCGGCGACGATGAAATCGGGCTGCAGCGTGATGCCCAGTCCCTGCGCCGCGGCCTCGGTCAGGACGTCGCCATTGTTGGCGTTGATCCGGCTGCGCACCGGAAAGCTCTCGAGTTGCCCGTTGACCATGAACTGCCAGGGCAGCGGAGTCCCGACGTTGGCATAGCCAAGGCATTCGTGATGCGCGAGTTCCGCGGGATGTTGCGGTCGACCGTGGCGGGCAAGGTATTCCGGGGCGGCGACGACCAGCATGCGGCCGGTGCCGATCTTGCGCGCCACGTCGCCGGGTTCCAGCCGCCGCGTGATGCGGATCGCCAGATCGATGCCCTCCTCGATCAGGTTGATGCGGCGGTCGCTGTAATCCATGTCGAGGCTGACTTCCGGATGGCGCTGCGAGAAGTCGAGCAGCAGTGGCGCCAGCCGCCGGATTCCGAAACTGAGCGGCAGGCTGATGCGGATATTCCCGCGTGGTGTCAGGCGCTCCGCGGCGACATCGGCTTCGGCGGCCTCGACCAGGTTCAGGATGACCCGGCACTTCTCCAGATAGGCCGACCCGGCCGAAGTCAGCGCCAGCCGGCGCGTGCTGCGCGCCATCAGCTTGACGCCGAGATGCGTCTCGAGCGCCGCGATCTGCCGTGTCACCACCGAGCGCGCGACGCCGGCCTGGAGCGCCACCGCCGAAAAACTGCCGAGCTCGGCCACCCGGATGAAGAGGCGCATCGCGTCGAATCTGTCCATTGTTGCAGTATCCGCAATGACGATTGTCGGATTGTCCGCCCTTGACGGCAAGAATGGGCAGGCAAAGCATGTCGGTCGCCGCCAGCGTTGCGCGGACGACACAGATTCCGCATGCGCGCATCGCCCCGCCACGGCACGCAGACCGCGGCGGGGGGTCCGCCTGGGGCGGGCACCCATTTACAATTGTCTTACAATTGTTTCGATGACACGGCATGGTCAACTCGGCTAGAATGCCGCCACGAACTGACTGCTGCATGCCGGACCGTTCGCAACCTTCATTCAACCAGACCAAGGAGACCAAAACATGGCCGCCAAGAAAAAGACCAAAAAAGCCAAGTAATGGCGTCCGACTGACGACGCCGTTCTTGAGCAAGCCACGGAAAGCAGACGCGAGTCTGCTTTCCGTGCTTTGAGCGTCGCTTTCTGCTTCCTTGCGCAGCCGGTACGGACTTTTCCCGGCTGCGGCCAAGCGGGACACCTTTACGGTCACTCAGCCACCCATGTCCTTGACCTCTTCAGCGAACTCTCAGCCGAGGGACTTCCTTCGTTTCTTCGTCGGCGCGGCGGCATTCGGCATGCTGCTGCTGATCATCGTCCAGGAAGCCTGCGGCGCGGTGACCACCTGGCTGGTGATCGAGATCGCCCGCGACATCACCGAGGAACATGTCTCGGCCGGTGGCTTTGTCGCCATCATCGTGGCACAGACGCTTTCCTATCTCGCCGGCGCGATCAGCTGGATTTTCGCCGAGCGCGCCGGCTTCGCCGCCTTCGGGCGCTACATGCTGCATTTCGCGCGGCGCAATCGCTTCCGCACCACCCTATTGGCCGACCCCGCCAGCCGCGAGCAGGTCGAGCCGTTCCTGACCAGCGAGACCTTCGACATCTGTTTCGACCTGATCTACAACCTGCAGTTCTATCTGCGCATCCTCTTTCAACTGCTGTTCAATTCGGCCGTTCTCGGCTTCGAAATCGACGCCGGTCTGCCGCTTTCCTTTGCCGTCGTGTTCGTCATCCTGATCAGCCTGCAGTGGCTGCTGCGCAAGCCGCTGGCAGTGGCCTTCCTGCACAACCAGCGCATGACCAACCGCATGCGGGCGCGCACCTACAATGCCTGGGACAATATCTTCAGCGGCAACCGCTACAATTTCGCCCGCTGGCATCGCGATTTCCGCCAGCGGCTGCACGACGCCCTGGTCGCGCAGATCAGGGCGATTCTGGCGCGCGAGGGCTGGAG
>DAOMFF010000183.1:0-3672 GCA_035429665.1 Azonexus sp. | reverse complement strand
ACCTTCCTGATCCGCAACAACGGCGAACCGACCCTGCTGCTCGGCGTCGTCATGCGTGAGGGCTGGAACGGCCTCAATCTGGGCAAGGCGCTGGAGGCGGAAGCGGCGACGATCAATGCCGAAATGCCGCTCGGCATGAGCCTGTCCAAGGTGACGGACCAGTCGGTCAATATCCAGTCGGCCGTCGGCGAGTTCATGGTCAAGTTCATGGTTGCCCTCGGCGTGGTGATCCTGGTCGGTTTTCTCAGCATGGGCTGGCGCGCCGGCGTCGTGGTTGCGGCTGCGGTGCCGCTGACCCTCGCCGTGGTCTTCATCATCATGGCGGCGACCGGCAAGAATTTCGACCGCATCACACTCGGCTCCTTGATCCTGGCTCTCGGGCTCTTGGTCGACGACGCGATCA
The DNA here is from genome assembly GCA_035429665.1 of Azonexus sp. Taxonomy (GTDB): domain Bacteria; phylum Pseudomonadota; class Gammaproteobacteria; order Burkholderiales; family Rhodocyclaceae; genus Azonexus. The sequence continues at coordinate 3,269 of DAOMFF010000183.1, read as the reverse complement.
TCGCCATCGAGATGATGGTCGTGAAGATGGAGGAAGGTTACGACCGCATCCGCGCCGCCGCCTATGCCTGGAGCCACACCGCCGCGCCGATGCTGGCCGGCACGCTGGTAACGGCGATCGGCTTCATGCCGAACGGTTTCGCCAAGTCGACCGCCGGTGAGTACACCAGCAACATGTTCTGGGTCGTCGGCACGGCCCTGATCGCCTCGTGGATCGTTGCCGTCGTGTTCACGCCCTACCTCGGGGTCAAGCTGCTGCCGGAGTTGGCTGCGCCCCCGGCTCGGGACAAGCACCCGAGCCACCCCCCGGGGGGGCCAAGTCAGTCTTGGGGCCGCCCGGCGACTGACTTGAGCGAGAAGCATGCGGGTGGGCACGGGGCCATCTACGGCACGCCGAACTACGAGCGCTTCCGCCGGCTGCTGGGCTGGGTGATCCGGCGCAAATGGCTGGTTGCGGCGAGCGTGATCGGCGCCTTCGTGGTCGCGGTCCTCGGCATGGGCGTGGTCAACAAGCAGTTCTTCCCGACCTCCGACCGGCCGGAAGTGCTGGTCGAGGTGCAGATGCCGTATGGCACCTCGATTGCGCAAACCAGTACCGCGGCAGCCAAGGTCGAAGCCTGGCTGGCAGAGCAGAAGGAGGCCAGGGTCGTGACGTCCTACATCGGCCAGGGCGCGCCCCGCTTCTTCCTCGCAATGTCACCTGAATTGCCCGATCCGTCCTTCGCCAAAATCGTCGTCCTCCCGGGCGATGACAAGGAAAGGGAAGCCCTCAAAGTCAGACTGCGCCAGGCGGCGTCCAACGGCTTGGCGCCCGAGGCGCGGGTGCGCGTGACCCAGATCGTCTTCGGCCCACCTTCGCCGTTTCCCGTGGCCTTCCGCGTCATGGGGCCGGACCCGGACAAACTCCGCGACATCGCGGCAGAGGTGCGTGGCGTCATGCAGGCCTCGGCCCAGATGCGGACGGTCAATACCGACTGGGGCGAGCGCGTGCCCGCACTGCATTTTTCGCTTGACCAGGATCGCCTGCAGAGCATCGGCCTGACGTCTACCGATGTGGCCCAGCAGTTGCAGTTCCTGTTGAGCGGCATCACGATTACCGAGGTGCGCGAGGACATCCGTTCGGTGCAGGTCACGGCCAGATCGGCCGGCAACACGCGGCTCGATCCGGGCAGGATCGGCGACTTCACGCTGGTCGGTGCGGCCGGTCAAAAGATTCCGCTGGCGCAGGTCGGCAAGGTGGATGTCCTCATGGAAGATCCCATTCTGCGCCGTCGCGATCGCACACCGACCATAACCGTGCGCGGTGATATCGCCGAGGGCCTGCTGCCACCGGACGTGTCTACCGCCGTGTTGAAGGATCTGCAGCCCATCATCGCCAAGCTGCCGGCCGGCTACCGGATCGAAATGGCCGGCGCCATCGAGGAATCGGGCAAGGCCAATCGCGCCCTGGCGCCGGTCTTCCCGATCATGATCGCGCTGACCCTGATCACCATCATCTTCCAGGTGCGCTCGATCGCCGCGATGATGATGGTATTCGCCACCGCGCCGCTCGGCCTGATCGGTGTCGTGCCGACGCTGCTGCTGTTCCAGCAGCCGTTCGGCATCAACGCGCTGGTCGGTCTGATCGCCCTGTCCGGCATCCTGATGCGTAACACGCTGATCCTGATCGGCCAGATCCGCGACAACGAGAAGGACGGTTTGGCGCCGTTCGTCGCCGTCGTCGAGGCCACCGTGCAACGTGCCCGTCCGGTCATCCTGACCGCGCTTGCCGCCATGCTGGCCTTCGTCCCGCTTACCCAGTCGGTGTTCTGGGGAACGCTGGCCTATACCCTGATCGGCGGCACCTTCGCCGGGACGGTCCTGACCCTGGTGTTCCTGCCGGCCTTGTACGCGATCTGGTTCAAGATCAGGCCAGCGGCGGGGGATGGGCAAGCCGTTCCGGCGCTGCGAACGGAAGCTGTCGCTGCCTAGCGGAAGGAATCGGCGCGCCGGTCCCGCAGCAGAATGCCGGCGTGCCGCTACAATTACTTCGCTACGAGGCGCTCGGACCCCACGCTAGCTCAGGCTATGGATTGGCATAACCATGCTTTGCCTCGCCGAGCTTCCCCCAACGCAACCTGCCGTTGAGATGCCTTGATTGATCAGCTGAGACGAGCGGCTGCTTTCGGGAAATCGGGACGGTCAAATGGCCGCTTTGAAGAAGATGGCACGGGTGGCTGGAATTGGCCGAACCGAGACGTTCAGTCTGACAACTGATGTCAGGTCAAGTCTGAGCTTCAACAACTAGTAAGGCGTGCGCTCGGGGTTGCTGGCCCAGCGTTGCAGGGGCAGCAGGGCATCGGGTAGCGGGTGGTGTTCCATGACGATGCTGCGCGCCGAGAGCGGGCGGTTGATTTCGCCATACAAGTCGTCGTCGCAGAAGCCGATGGCAGCGGCCTCGGCGCGGCTGTTGGCGAAGACGATGCGCTCGATGCGCGCCCAGTAGGCGGCGGCGAGGCACATCGGGCAGGGTTCGCTGGAAGCGTAGAGTGTGGTTTTGGGCAGGTGGAAGCAGTCGACCGCGGCACACGCGGTACGGATCGCGATGATTTCGGCGTGTGCCGTCGGGTCGTGCGTGGCGACCACGCGGTTCCAGCCTTCGCCGATGATCTTTCCGTCGCAGACAATGACGGCGCCGAACGGGCCGCCTTCGCCGAGTTCGCTGCCTTTTCGCGCCAGGTTGACGGCGCGGGCGAGAAATTGATCGTCGGTGTTCATTCAGCCGCGGGTGTTGGACTCGCTGTCGAAACTGCTCAGTTCGACCCGTGGCGCCGGTTGCCAGCCCGGCTTGCGATGTTCGGCGACGACGTTGGTGAAGATGCCGCCGCGCACGTAGAACTTCGCGGTCAGGCGCATGAAGCGCGGGGCGGTGGCGGTAACGAGGTCATCGAGAATGCGGTTGGTTACCGCTTCGTGGAACGCCCCTTCGTCCCGGTACGACCAGATGTAGAGCTTGAGGCTCTTCAGTTCGACGCAGAGATGATCGGGGACGTAATCGAGAATCAGCGTCGCGAAATCGGGCTGGCCGGTTTTCGGGCACAGGCAGGTGAATTCGGGAATCTGCATGTGGATGTGAAAATCGCGGTCGACCGCAGGATTCGGAAAGGTTTCGAGGGTTTTCGTCGGCTGGCTGGACATGCTCGGATTCATCAAAATGGAGTGGATGTTATTATACGGCCCCCATCATGGCAGGCCATTCCTCAGCCTGCCGTTATCCAATGCGCCTGACCA
>DAOMFF010000182.1:0-3694 GCA_035429665.1 Azonexus sp. | reverse complement strand
TCAATGCCGACTGCCGCATCGTCGTGCTGACCGGCTACGCGAGCATCGCCACGGCAGTCGACGCGATCAAGCTGGGCGCCATTCAGTATCTGGCCAAGCCGGTCGAGATCGAAGCCATTCTCGCGGCCTTCGAAACTGATGACGTACCCGACCTGGAGACGGCGGCGCCGGATGAACCGCTTTCGGTCGACCGGCTCGAATGGGAACACATCCAGCGTGTCCTCAACGAAAACGACGGCAACATTTCAGCCACCGCCCGCGCGCTCAAGATGCACCGGCGCACCCTGCAGCGCAAGCTCTCGAAACGACCGGTCCGGACCTGAGTCCGCCGCGGCTCAGGCCGATTGCGGTAAAGTCGATATCTGGCGGGAAGCAAGCCGTTGCTCGGGATTCCCAAAGGAAACCGAAGATGCGATTACGCCGTTTGCTTGCCGCTCTTCTTGAGTTCAGCCAGGAACTCGGCGAAGCTCACTTCGCGAACCTTGGTATCGACCAGCGTGTCACGCAGCACGAAACTGGAAACCGCCCGCTCGTCAGCACGGTCGTACAAATCGCTACCCGGATAAGCGCCGCGGGTCGATGAAATCGTTTTGCTGGTCGTGGTTGTCATGGTTCGATACCTCATGTTGAGCCGTTGAACGCATGATGCCGATTCATCCCGGGACTGTCCGTGAGCGAATTCACGCCTTGCCCCAAATAGTGATCATCGCCGTGGCGCCAGGCAGGCCGCGGCGCGGCGGGGAACCCGCGACAACCACTCGAATCGGGTTCGACGCCCGGAAACCCCGAAAGTCAGTGCTGCCTGTGCTCGGTTGGCACCGGGGCCGCGGTCGCTTTGACCACCCTGGCGTCGACCTGCTTGCTGCTGCCGTCGTCAAAGGTCAGCGTAATCGGCACCGAGTCGCCCTCCTTCATCGGCGCCTTGAGGTCGATCATCATCACATGCAGGCCACCGGGCCTGAGCACGGCCTCGCCTTTCGCCCTGATCTCGATCGCCGGAACCGGGCGCATCTTCATGACCCCGCCCTCGTTCAAGTGGGTGTGCAGTTCGGTCGCCTTCGAAACGGGATTGTCGGCCTTGACCACCTTGACGTCCTTGTCGCCGGTATTCCTGATCACCATGAAGGCGGCGGTCGCCGCAGCGTTGGGCGGTGCCAGGCGGACGTAAGGATCCTGCACCGAGACGTTGTCGGCAGCACCGGCCAGGACGCCGGCGGAAAACAGCAGGCCCGCAGCCAGCATGGTTAGTCGTTTCATGATGCTAGTCTCCTTCAAGGTTGGTAAAGGTATTTGCGGATGATGGCAGCCACCTGGTCCGGCGCTGTCGCGTGGGCGATCTTGCCCGCCAGTTTGCCATCGGCGGCGACGATGTAGGTGTCCGCCGAATGGTCGACAACGTAGCCGTCGCCGGCCGTCGCCACCTTCTGCTCGGCGTAGAAGGCGCCATAGCGTTTCGCCACTGCGGCGATTTCCTCCGGCGTTCCAGTCACGCCGACAATGGCCTGATGAAAGAACCGGGCATACTCCTTGAGCCGCGCCGGCGTGTCGCGCTTCGGATCGACCGAAACCAGGATTACGGCAACCCGCGCCAGTTCGTCCGGCGCCAGTTCCTTCAACCCTTCGGAGGTAGCAGCCAGCGAGGTCGGACAGATGTCGGGACAATAAGTATAGCCGAAGTAGAGCAGGACCACCTTGCCGCGAAAATCCCTGAGCGCAACCGGGCCGTCCGCCGACTGCAGCGTGAAGTCGCCGCCTTCCGGCATTGCCGCCAGCGGTAGCGGCCGTTCCGGAAGTTCCGGATGCCAGAAGAAGGTCAACCCGAGCACCAGAGCCGCCAGCAGCACGGCAATCACGGACAGAATACGTTCGGACATTCTATTCGTGGCTTCCTGAACTGAAGCGATAGGGAATCGCGATACGCTCGCCGCCGGTTTCAATCAGCACCGTCGCCTGCCAGTCCATGGCGCCGGTGATGCACACCGGCAGCGTCACCTGACCGACAAAGCGTCCATCACCGCGCGCCGCGAGTTCCGGCCGGTTCAGTCCCATGTTCATTTCGATGCCGGCGAAATCGACCTCGACCCGGCCCGGCACAAATCCGCTGGTCGTCACCTGCACCTCGAACGGCTTGACCATGGGGATCGGTCGCGTCGCCATCGCCAGTTCGACGCTACCGCCGGAAGGCAATTTCACCGCGCAGGCCTGGCGCTGCAGATTGCACGCCGGATCCGGCTGGATCACGACATCGGCCCGGGGGAGCAGCAATGGCGAGAGCTTGTAGCCGACAACAACGACGAGGGCAATCAGCAGGATGCCGATCACGTCGATCAATAGTTTCTTGTTCACCAGTCTGGTCCTGGTGTAGCGGCCGGAGAAGAGGCAGCATTTTCGTTCATCAAGCGCGAATGGAATTAGCAGAGATCAATTTTTTAGCATGGCGGGAAGCATACAGTGTGCGGCATATTGTCGCAGTGGCATCGTGTCGCAGGTGACGATCGAGGGTAGGAAGTTCTACTTCTTGTTTTCATGGGAGAAATCGAGATGAAAAAAATTGCAGTGAAAACCACCGCGCTGTTGCTGGCGGCCGGTTTTGCAGCCACGGCGTGGTCCGCCGAGTCGCTGCAGGACGTGATGAAGCGTCGCGGTCTCAGCCAGCAGGATCTGCTGGCGGCGTCCAAGACCTTTGTCCCGACCGGCAAGCGCGACGAATTCTACGCGTTCAGTTCCGGCGGCCAGTCCGGCCAGATCATCGTCTATGGCATTCCGTCGATGCGTATCCTCAAGTACATCGGCGTGTTCACGCCAGAGCCGTGGCAGGGCTATGGTTTTGACGAAGAATCGAAGATGGTGCTGCGCCAGGGCAACATCGACGGCAAGGAAATCAACTGGGGCGACACGCACCACCCGGCCATCTCCGAAACCGATGGCAAGTACGACGGCCAGTTCCTGTTCATCAACGACAAAGCCAACCCGCGCCTCGCCGTGATCGACCTGCGCGACTTTGAAACCAAGCAGATCGTCGTCAACCCGATCTACAAATCCGAGCACGGCGGTGCTTTCGTCACACCGAACACCGACTACGTGATCGAAGCCGCCCAGTATGCCGCCCCGCTGGAGAACAAGAAGTTCTACCCGCTCGAGGAATTCAACGAGAAATACCGTGGTGGCGTGACCTACTGGAAATTCGACCGAAAGGAAGGCCGTCTCGATCCGAAGAAATCCTTCTCGGTCGAGTTGCCTCCTTACAGCCAGGACTTGTCCGACGCTGGTAAAGGCCCCTCCGACGGCTGGTCGTTTACCAACTCCTTCTGCTCCGAGCGTTACGTCGGCGGCGTTGAACGGGGCCGTCCGCCGTTTGAAGCCGGTTGCTCCGCCAAGGACACCGACTATCTGCACGTAATCAACTGGAAAAAGGCCGCCGAACTGGTTGCCGCCGGCAAGGCCAAGAAGATCAACGGCCATGACGTGCTGTCGATCGACACCGCGGTCAAGGAAGGCATCCTCTTTCTGGTGCCGGAACCGAAATCACCGCACGGCGTCGACGTGACCCCGGACGGCAAGCTCATCACCGTTGCCGGCAAGCTCGATACCCACGTCTCCGTCTATTCCTTCGAGAAGATCATGGCCGCCATCAAGGCGGGCAAGTTCGAATCCAAGGATCCGTACGGCATTCCGGTGATCGGCATGAAGGATG
>DAOMFF010000181.1:1225-3771 GCA_035429665.1 Azonexus sp. | reverse complement strand
GGAGAGTTGTTCCATGAAGAAGATCATCCTCATCACCGGCTGCTCGAGCGGCATCGGCGCCGCGCTGGCGCGCGAATTCCACCGCCGCGGGCACACCGTCTTTGCCACCGCGCGCCGGCCTGCCGCGCTTGCGCCGCTTGCCGAGAACGGCATCCGCACGCTGGCCATCGACGTCAATGACGACGCCGATATCGCTGCCGCCGCGGCCGTGATCGAAAGCGAAGGAGGTCAGGTCGACGTCCTGATCAACAATGCCGGCTTCAGCCAGGTCGGTGCGGTGATCGACCTGAGCCGCGACGACCTGCGCCGGCAATATGAAACCAACGTGATCGCGCCGGTCGCCGTCACCCGCGCCTTCCTGCCCTTGCTGCGAAACGCTGCCGCGCGCAACGGCATGGCCGTGGTCGCCAATGTCGGGAGCATCGTCGGCCTGTTCGCAACGCCCTTTGCCGGCGCCTACTGTTCGAGCAAGGCGGCGCTCCACTCGTTGTCCGACGCGCTGCGCATGGAACTCGCCCCGTTCGCCATCCGCGTCGTCACCATCCAGCCCGGCGGCGTGCGGTCGAGCTTCGGCAACCACGCCGAGGAAGCGCTGCGTCTGCCGCCAGGCTCCCTCTATCTGCCGGTCGCGGACCGCGTGCGCGCCCGCGCCCAGGCCGGCCAGAAAGACGCCACGCCAGCAGAGGAGTTCGTGCGGCCGGTGGTCGACGCCCTCCTCGCCGGCACCCCGCCGATAGTCGTGCGCGGAGGCAAGAACAGCGTCAAACTGCCGCTCCTCAAGAAACTGCTGCCAACCGCCATGTTCGACGTCAAGCTGTCCCGGATCTTCGGCCTCGATCGCCTCGGGAAGGGTTAACCGAGGTGGAACCCGGAAAAGCCGAGCCGGGAATTCATTCAGGAGCCGCGGTCGTGGTGCGCGGCTTGCGTACCGGTTGCGTCCCGGCGGCGGGCTTGCCTGCCGGTTGGCTCGCTTCCGCAACGGGCGCAGCCTTCCGCGTTGTCCGGCGCGTCGGCCTGGTTTCGGCTTCGGGCGCTCGCGCCGTCAGCGCAAGATGTTCGGCGAAGCTCTCGCGGTAGCAATCCATGAAGAATCCCGGGTCGGGCATCATTGCGCGGTCGGATACCGCGCACACCCAGAGCACGCCGTTATAGCTGAATCCGGTGATATTCAGGCCCATGCCGTCGACCAGCATGTTGACGGGCATGAAAGCGTAGACCTTGGCGCCGGCCATGTAGAGCGAGGTCGAAGGGCCGCGCACGTTGGACACCGTGAAATTGAACTGCGGCAGCAGGACGTGACGGACGGCGAAATCGACAGCCTTGGACGGCAGCGTCTGGAAAATCCTGGCCGGCAGATCCCTGCCCACCGCATTGACCGCCTTCTTGCCCTTGGTCGTTCCGCGGCAGACCTTGCGCAAGCGTTCCCCGGCATCGGCAATATTGCTGAAGACCGGCACGAAAGCCATCCCGATCTGGTTCCCTGCATCCCCGCTCTTGGCTTCGCCATGGATGCTCATCGGCACCAGGGCATTCAGGCTGATCTCCGGCAACTCACCCTTCGCCTGGAGATACTTGCGCACCGTTCCTCCACTCACCGACACGAAGACGTCATTGATCGTCGATCCGGGCACGGCCTCCCTGATCTTCTGGATATCCGCGAATGGCAGCGGCATGGCATCAACAACGCGATGCGGGGACAACGGGCCATTGAAACGGGTGGGCGGGGCTTTCTTGGAAACCCCGGCCTTTTCCCGATCATCCTCGCCGGCGTTTATTCCCAACGAACCGCGAAGCATCGTCTCGATCTGCTTCTGTCCCAACTGCAACGCCAGCGGCGCCAGGGCACCGAGCAGTCTGGTCGCATTCACCGCCTGGTCGACACGACTGCCAACCATCCGTGCCAGGAGTTCCAGGGAGGTCGGTTCACGATCGACCACCTTGGTGATCACTCGCCTGGAGACCGTCTCCGCTTCCGGCGTCAGCGAATGCAGGCTGCCGACCAGCGCCGCACCGGCCTGGCCGTCGATTGCCGAGTGGTGAACCTTGATATACAGCGCAAAACTGCCGGGCGGAAGGTCGGGGACATTGTCGAGTCCCTCGATGATGTAGGCCTCCCAGGCCGGCTTGGTCAGGTCGAGCGGGCGGGCGTGAATGCGCGCTACCTGAATCATCAGTTGTCGCCAGTCGCCGGGCCGTGGCAACGCGATATGCCGGACGTGATACTCGATGTCGATATCCTTCTCGTCGATCCAGTAGGGACGATCGAGATCGAGCGGCGCCCGCACCAGGCGGCGGCGGAAAACCGCCGACTTGTCGAGGCGGCTCGTGAAGAATTCCAAGACGTCCTTGAACCGCACCTTGCCTCCTGGTGCGGTCGACGGGTCGTAAATGCCCAAACCCGCCACATGCGCCCGCTGATTGCCGGTTTCCTGTGCAAGGAACAGGTTGTCCGTACCCGAAAGCTGCTTCATCGTCGTGTCTTTCTCAACCGCTTCATGATGCTGGATGATTTACTCGGCCCTTTCCGCTCACCTGGACTGACAGGT
>DAOMFF010000181.1:0-1125 GCA_035429665.1 Azonexus sp. | reverse complement strand
CGCAATTCGTCGCCGGGACGTACCGGCCTTGGCCAGCGCAATTCGTCGAATCCCGCACCGATCAGACCACCGGCAATTCGCAGTTCGCTTTCCACCAGCAATTTCATCGTGATCGCCGCGGTATGCCAGCCGCTCGCAGCCAGGCCACCAAAAATCGAGGCGTGCGCCGCATTTTCGTCGAGATGAAACGGCTGCGGATCGAATTCCGCAGCGAAGGACTTGATCCGCCCTGGGTCAACGGTCAGGCGCCCGGACCCGAAAGTCTGCCCCACGGAAAAATCCTCGAGATACCACTCTGTCACCTTGACCCACTCCTTTGCGCGATTTCCAGGCACATTGGCTTCATCCAGACCGTCCGATCCGCGCCAGCGCCGAACAGCCAACACTTTACACGGGTGGGCGCAAGAATCGGTAGCTGGCCGAAATCTCCGGACTTGACATGGTTGCACGCGGCGTCAGCGTTCGATCACACTTGCAATGGCGCCAAAGCGCGCTAGCATGAGCCGGTAGAGTTTTCGTCCTGCACCTTCTCGTTCGCTTCACGTCTGTAAATGACGCTTCGCAGAGAGCTTCCGTGTCGGTCCGCATTCTTCTCGTTGCACTGCTGATCTGTCTCTCCCATGGCAGCGCAAGCTGCGTGGAAAGGGAGGTTGCGGTTGCAGTCAGCGAGTCGGGCGACGCATTCATCGTGCAAGCGACAATCAGACCGCCGGTCTCGCTGCGGACCGCCTGGGACGTGCTGGTCGACTTCGATCACATGACCGGCATCCTGAGCAACCTGACCGCCAGCAGAGTGGTCAGCCGCAATGGAAATGTCCTGATCGTCAGGCAGGAAGGCGTCGCCAGATTTGGCATCTTTTCCTACCCGTTCAAGGCCGAGCGGGAAATCCGCATGGAGCCGCAGAGGAGAATTCTGGCGAAGAACCTATCGGGAACCCTGAAGCGCATGGAGAGCGAAGTGCGACTGATTCCGAGCGGCGTCGGCGGAGTCCGGATCGAGTACCGCGCCGAATTCGCTTTCGACTCGATCATCGCCGGCCTGTTCGGCGTATCGTTTCTGAACCACGAAGTCGAAGAACAGTTCCAGTCGATCGTGGCGGAGATGAAGAGGCGCGAGGCTCAAGC
>DAOMFF010000180.1:0-3772 GCA_035429665.1 Azonexus sp. | reverse complement strand
ACTGTCGTGCGGCATGTAGCGCACTGCCAGATCGTCGATGTTGCGCAGACGGCGACTCAATTCCCTGGCCAGGTTCAGGACCAGCAACGCAAACGTCGGCAGGTCGGACTCGTAGATGCGGAACAGGTCGCCGTTCGACAGCGCCAGCGTCGAAACGGGTTCCAGTGCACGAACTGTTGCCGACCGGTTCTGCATGTCGATCAGTTCCATTTCGCCGATGACGTCGCCAACCTTGAGCACGGCGATGCGGTCCCCGAACGGGGTTTCCGCTTCCGGGCTGGACTTCAGGACTTCGACCGAGCCGCTGCAGATCACGAACAGCGAATCGCCCTGATCGCCCTCGCGGACGATCAACTCCCCGCTGGCGAAGTTCTCTTCGCGAAGCAGCGGCATGATCGCGCGCATCGCCTGGTTGTCCACCCCGCCGAACAACGGCTGTTGCTGAAGGAATCCGGCTGTCTGCACTGTCTGTCTCCCGGGCCGCAATGATCGATCAACCTTCCGTGCAACATGATGCGCCGCTGCCAAAGGAAAGAAAAGACCGCGGGAATCCCGGGACGAGGAATTCAGGATGGCCGAACCCCTGGAACGGCTGGTTCAACCATCAAGCATCCTGATCAGTTCGAACAGCCGTTTGTAAAACTCGGGATCGGTAACGGTTTCCTCGCCGACTTTCACCAGGGTGTCCTTGTCCAGAGACCAGGGCAGCGAAAGGGACCCGAGAGCAGGAACGCTCACACCTGCATTGCTCCCCTTGGATTTCATCTCGAACTGTGTTTCCAGTCCGCTCGCATAGATGATAGTCCCCGAATTGCCGGGCAGGCAAACCAGGATGATCGACAGCCTGCTGACTTCATCGGACTTGGGCCGAAAATACTTTTCGCCCCGAATGTTGCGAGGTTTCGATTCATCGACCTGATACCCCTGACTCAACAATGCGCGCCTGGCAACTTCACATGCTTCCTCGGGCTCCCGGCTGCTGTAAGACTGAAAGGGGGTCTCGCTGGGGAACGCCTCGGTCTGATATGAACGCGGGACTTTTGTCGAACTGCAGCCGCTCAGCAGCACTCCCGCCATTGCGGCGATCGCCAGCGAACGACAACAGCGGAGAAGCGATCTGTAAAGAACTCTCATCGCCGCTATTTTAAGCAGTTGTGTTGATGGATTGCCAGTCCCGGGAAACGCGCGACGTCCGGCAGGCCAGGCAGGATGCGTGATTTACCGCTTCTGCTTATACTTCACATCCCGGCGGCCGCCACTTGAGTTGGAGCAAGAGAAGCATGGACATGATCATCACTTCAAGCGCGTTCCCGCACAACGGCGCGATCCCGAAGGCTTACACCTGCGAGGGAAGGAACATTTCGCCGCCACTTGCCTGGAATGGCATTCCCGGAGCTGCCAGTAGCCTGGTCCTGATCGTTGACGATCCCGATGCGCCGGATCCTCGGGCCCCCCGCATGACCTGGGTGCATTGGGTGCTGTACAACCTGCCGGTCAGCGTTGCCGGGCTGCCCGAGGCGGTGCGGTCGCTGCCTGCCGGCGCACTGGAAGGAGTCAACGACTGGCAGCGTACCGGCTACGGCGGCCCCTGTCCCCCGATCGGGCGGCACCGGTACTTCCACAAGCTCTACGCGCTCGATGTCGTCTTGCCGGACCTGGGACGGCCGACCAGGAAGGCCCTGGAGCAGGCGATGAAGGGACATGTCGTTGCCGAAGCCCGGTTGGTCGGCACCTATCAAAAGGGCGATTGACTGCGGGGATCGACAGGAACTTTTTCCGGCGAACCCGCCTTACGGCACGGAGTTGTCGCGGTCAACGCCCAGAAACCCACGATTTCCGGACGTTTCCCCCCCTGCGTACCGCGATGGCGAGACCACGAGGACAATTGTGGAGCGGGCATTCCAGGCGAATGGTTACGGCGACATTTTGCTTCCACGAGGAACTCAACGAATTCCTGCGGCGCGAGCAGCGGGGCAGGGAGTTCATCGTTCCCTGCGCGCGCAATGCCACGACCAAGCACATGATCGAGGCGCTCGGCGTGCCGCATACCGAGGTCGAAGTGATCCTGATCAATGGCCAGGCGGTCGGGTTCGACCGCCTGCTGCGCGACGGCGATCGCGTGGCCGTCTACCCCCGGTTCGAGTCGCCCGCCATCAAGCCCCCGCTGCGCTTGCGCGAGTGGCCGCTGCGGGTAATCCACTTCGTCGCCGATTCCCATCTGGGCGGACTGGCCCGGCTGCTGCGCATGGCAGGTTTCGACACCTTGTATCGCAACGACTACCGGGACAGCGAGATCGCCGAGATCGCCGGCCGTGAGCGACGGATCGTGCTGACGCGCGACCGCGACCTGCTCAAACAGCGCGGCATCAGCCACGGCTGTTATGTGCACGCGCTGAAGCCGGCGCGGCAATTCGCCGAGATTGTCGCGCGGCTGGATCTGGTGCGCAGCTTCAGCCCATTCACCCTCTGCCTCGAATGCAACGCACCTGTTCGTACTATAGAGAAAGAATATATTTTCAATTATTTACCGCAGTCTGTTAAAGTCAGACATGAATATTTCACGGTCTGCGATCTTTGTGGTCGCGTCTTCTGGGAAGGATCGCACTGGCAGCGAATGCGGCAGTTGCTGGACACGACGATAGCGCAAGGCGGCGTTTCTTTTGACGACCGATGAAGTCAGCGTTCGAATGCAGCGTTGGCCGGCCCGCCAGGCTGGTCAGCCCTTGATGCAGACAAGCGGCGCCAGCCGAGCCACCTTTCCGGCCAGCCCGGCGTGATCGGAGGCATCCACCACGGCGCCGACGTCCTTGTAGGCGAGCGGCGCCTCCTCGGCGACGCCACGCCAGCTCGGGCTGCGAATCAGGATGCCGTGTGCCGCCAGATCGTCGATCAGCGTGCGGCCGTTCCAGCGGCGCGTGGCCTCATGGCGGCTCATCGCGCGCCCGGCGCCATGACAGGCCGAGCCGAAGGCGCGTTCCTTGGTCACTGCCGCACCGGCGAGGATGTAGGATGCCGTTCCCATGCTGCCGCCGATCAGCACGGGTTGCCCGACCGCCGCGAATTCGCGCGGCAACTCGGCGTGCCCAGGCCCGAAAGCCCGTGTCGCGCCCTTGCGATGCACGAACAGATGGCGCTTGCGGCCGGCAACCGTGTGAACCTCTTCCTTGCAGGTATTGTGCGAGACGTCATAGAGCAGCGGCAGCCCGACGCCGGGAAATACCTCGGCAAAGGCCTCTCGCGCCAAGTGGGTAAGGATCTGCCGGTTGGCCAGCGCGCAGTTGATGGCGGCGCGCATGGCTCCAAGATAGCGCTGGCCGAGCGCGGACTTGATCGGAGCGCAGGCGAGCTCGCGGTCGGGCAGGGCGATGCCGGCGGCCGGCGCCGCCATCACCATCTCGCGCAGGTAGTCGGTGCCGATCTGGTGACCGAGGCCGCGCGAGCCGCAATGGATGCTGACGACGACGTCCCCGGCGGCCAGCCCGTAGGCGTGAGCGGCGGCGGCGTCAAATATCTCGCTGACCGCCTGCACCTCGAGGTAGTGATTGCCCGAACCGAGGGTGCCCAGTTCGTCGCGCTGGCGCTTTCTGGCCAGTTCGGAGACGCAAGCCGGATCGGCGCCGGCAACCCGGCCCTGCTCCTCGATGTAGGCGAGGTCGGCAGCCGATCCATAACCCGCCTGCACTGCCCAGCGCGCGCCCCCCTTGAGCATCGCCTCCATGCCCCTGGCGTCGAGCCGGATGCTGCCGGTGCTGCCGATGCCGGCGGGAATGCG
>DAOMFF010000179.1:0-3795 GCA_035429665.1 Azonexus sp. | reverse complement strand
CCGGCTTCGACCCGCACCTGTTCGGCGCCGCGCTGACCGTCGGCATCGCGCTGGTCACGCAGATGGGCGAACAGGTCGACTACCTGCGCTTCATGCCCGAGAAGACGCCAGCCAACGCCCGCCGCTGGTGGTTCGGCGTCGTCGTCGGCGGACCCGGCTGGGTCGTCCCCGGCATCCTCAAGATGCTCGGCGGCGCCCTGCTCGCCTGGCTGGTGCTGCGCAACGGAATTGCGGCCGAAAAGGCGGTCGACCCCAACCAGATGTACCTGATCGGCTTCTCGCACGTCTTCGACCACACGACGCTGGCGATCGCCGCCACCGTGCTCTTCGTCGTCGTCTCGCAGCTCAAGATCAACGTCACCAACGCCTACGCCGGCTCGCTGGCCTGGTCCAACTTCTTCGCCCGGCTGACGCACAGCCATCCGGGGCGCGTCGTCTGGGTCGTCTTCAACACGCTGATCGCGCTGCTGCTGATGGAGCTCAACGTCTTCCAGGCGCTCGGCCAGGTGCTCGGCCTCTATTCCAACATCGCCATCTCGTGGATGGCGGCGGTCGTCGCCGATCTCGTCATCAACAAGCCGCTCGGCCTGGCGCCGCCGGGCATCGAGTTCAAGCGCAGCAACCTCTACGACATCAACCCGGTCGGCGTCGGCGCCATGGGCATTGCCTCGCTGCTTTCCATCGCCGCCTTCGTCGGCCTGCTTGGGGCCGAACTCCAGCCCTACGCCTCGTTCGTCGCACTGGGCAGCGCGCTGCTCGCCGCGCCGCTGATCGCCTGGGCTAGCGGCGGCCGCTACTACCTGGCCCGGCCGCCGGCGCCGGTTGCGGTCGACGGCAAAAAATGCGCGATTTGCGAACGCGACTACGAGGCCGAGGATATGGCGCACTGTCCAGCCTATCAAGGCCCGATCTGCTCGCTGTGCTGCACGCTCGATGCCCGTTGCCACGACTTGTGCAAGCCGCAAGCCAGCCTGACTGCGCAATGGAATGCCGTAATGCGGCACCTGCTGCCGGCACCGGTGCTGCCCTACCTGGAGACCGGCCTCGGTCATTACCTGCTGCTGATGACCGGCATCGTACCGATTCTGGCGCTGGTCCTCGGCGTGCTCTACACCCACGAACTGCTTGCCCTTGGGCCGGAGCAGACGGCACTGATCGGCCCCCTGCAGGACAGCTTCATCAAGTCATTCGCGGCGCTGTTGCTGCTTTCCGCCGTCGGCGCGTGGTGGATGGTGCTGACGCAGCAAAGCCGGCAAGTGGCGCAGGAGGAATCGAACCGGCAGACGCAGTTGCTGATGCAGGAAATCGAGTCGCATCAGCGCACCGACGAAGCCTTGCAGAAGGCAAGAATGATCGCCGATCAGGCCAATCAGGCGAAGAGCCGCTACATCACCGCGATTAGCCATGAGTTGCGCACGCCCCTCAACAGCATTCTCGGCTATGCCCAGATTCTCGCTGCCGACGAGAGCATTCCGCCGCATCGCAAACAGGCGGTCAGCGTCATCCGGAAATCCGGCGATCACCTGCTGTCGGTCATCGAGGGCACACTCGACATCGCCCGCATCGAAGGCGGCAAGCTGACGCTCGACGTCCGCGCCCTCGATTTTCCGGATTTCCTGCAGCAGATCGTCGGCATGTTCGAGTTGCAGGCACGCAACAAGGGGCTTTCCTTCGCCTACCAGCCGGCCGGCGAGATTCCTGCCGTGGTGCGCGCCGACGAGAAGCGCCTGCGCCAGATCCTGATCAACGTGCTCGGCAACGCCGTCAAGTTCACCGTGCGCGGTGGCGTCACATTCAGGGTGGAGTACGGGCGCGAGATGGCGGTTTTCGAAATCCGCGATACCGGCCCCGGCATTCCGGCGGCCGACCAGGAGCGCATCTTCGAACCCTTCGTCCGCGGCAGCAGCGCACAGGCCGGCGGCAGCGGCGTCGGCCTGACCATCGCCCGCATGCTGACCGACCTGATGGGCGGCGAAATGCAGGTTTCCAGCACGCCCGGCGCAGGCACGCTGTTCCGCATCCGCCTGTTCCTGCCGCAAGTGCATTCGGCGCAGGCGGCGCGCGAACTGCCCCGCCTCAACCGCGTCGGCTATGTTGGCGTGCGCCAACGGATCCTGGTTGTCGACAACGAGAAGGTCGACCGCGACATGCTGCAGAACGTGCTCGAGCCGCTCGGCTTCATCGTCGAACAGGCAGCGAGCGGCGAGGAATGCCTGCAAGTCATTCCATGCTTCATGCCGCACCTCATCTTCATGGATCTCGGCATGCCCGGCATTGACGGCTGGGAAACCATCCGCCGCATTCGCCGCCAGCACCTCACCGATGCCCACATCGCCATCCTCTCGGCGAACGCGTTCGACAAGGGGCTGGAGAACGATGCCGGTGTCGCCGCCGAGGATTTCATCGTCAAGCCGCTCAAGATCGAGGAACTGCTCGCCTGGATCGGCCGCAAACTGGGGCTCGAGTGGGTGACCGCCGACATGCCGGTTGCCGCGCCCGCGCCTGTCGCGCCGCCACCGTTGGTGGCTCCCGGTGCCGACCACCTGGCCGCGCTCGACGAAGTCATCCAGCTCGGCTACCTGCGGGGCATCCTCAACAAGCTGGCCGAAATCGAGCGCCTCGACGCCCAACATGGCGAATTTGTGCGTGTGCTGCGCGATCTGGCACGCCAGTTCCAGTTCGATGCGATGAAGGAACTGCTCAGGAAAATCAGTGATGCCGCCCGTTGACCGCAGCATTTCGGACATCGTCCTGATCGTCGACGACATTCCGGAAAACCTCGCTCTCCTTCATGACGCGCTGGATGAGGCCGGCCATACCGTGCTCGTCGCCACCAATGGCGAATCCGCCCTGCAACGCGCCCGCCACAGCCTGCCCGACGTCATCCTGCTCGACGCGCTGATGCCGGGGATGGACGGCTTCGAAGTCGCCCGCCGGCTGAAGACTGATTTCGCCACCCAGCACATACCGATCATCTTCATGACCGGGCTGACCGAGACCGAGCACGTTGTCGCCGCATTCGCGGCCGGTGGCGCCGATTACGTCACCAAGCCGATCCGCCCGGCTGAAGTCCTCGCGCGCATTGCCGCCCACGTGCAGAACGCCCGCCGGATAAGGCAGGCGCGCACGGCGCTTGATGCCTTCGGGCAGGCCACGGTCGCCGTCCATGCGGCCAGCGGCAAGCTGGTCTGGCAAACGCCGTTGGCCCGCAGACTGCTCAAAGACCACTTCGCCAATCCCGAGGAGGTCGCGCCGCCGGAGTTGCTGCAATGGATTGCCGATGCCCGCCGCGCTAGGCGCGAAGGTCGCGACCCGACCAGCCTGCTGCATGCCGCCGGCAGCAGCCGCCTGCTCGCCTCGTTCCATGACCAGACGGGCGACGATGAATGGCTGGTCGTCCTGCGCGAGGAAAGCGATGCCTCGGCGATCGAATCGCTGATCGCCGCCTTCCGCCTCACCCAGCGTGAAGCCGAAGTGCTTTACTGGGTCGTCCAGGGCAAGACCAGCAACGATATCGGCGACATCCTCGGCAACAGCCCGCGCACGGTCAACAAGCACCTGGAACACGTTTTCGAGAAACTCGGGGTCGAAACCCGCACCGCCGCCGCCAATCTGGCGCTGAGCAAGATGCGGGGCGGCTGACCGGCGCCTGATTTTCGGGCATTTTCCGGGGTCGACCGTGACCGGCAGGGTTTCGGGTGCTCCGTTCTGGCCGGTTGCACGCTGACAAGCTCTGCTCCCGGCCACAACCTGCCGATCATCTACTCTGCTTCGCTGTCATTCGAATGGCAGGTT
>DAOMFF010000178.1:0-3802 GCA_035429665.1 Azonexus sp. | reverse complement strand
CGGGTTCTCGATGCTTTCGCGGTCGACGGCTTTTCCGGGGCCAAAATGGACTGGCGGCAGCGCCATGCCTGGCAGGGTCTGGCCGTTCGCCTTGTCGCTGACGATGGAACGGCGCTCGACGGCTTCTGCGAGGGTGTCGACGACGACGGCGCGCTGCTGCTTGCAACCGCCGACGGCGTGCGCCGCATCCTTTCCGGCGACGTCAGCCTGCGCCGCGCATGATCCTCTGCATCGACAGCGGCAACAGCCGCATCAAGTGGGGCGTGCACGACGACGGGCGCTGGCTTGAAGCCGGCGTCATCGTGCATGCCGATGCGGATCAACTCGCGTTGCTGATCCATCGGCTGCCGCCGGCAACGCGGATCATGCTGGCCAACGTTGCCGGCGACGCGGCGTTGGCCAGCATCCGTCAGGCGCTTGGGGCCCGGCGGTCCGCAGTGCACGAAGTGAAGTCCGCGTCGGAGGCTGGCGGCGTCGTCAACCTGTATGAGGTTCCCGGCCGACTCGGTGTCGACCGCTGGTGTGCGCTGCTCGGCGCCCGCAGCCTGACGTCGGCCCCCTGTGTCGTGGTGATGGCCGGCACGGCGACGACGATCGATTCGCTCGACGGCGACGGCCGCTTCCTCGGCGGCTTCATCCTGCCCGGACTCGACCTGATGCGCCGCTCGCTGGCGCAGGATACGGCGGCGCTACCGCTGGCCGCCGGGAAATATTGCGCCTGGCCGCGCTGCACCGATGACGCGATCACCTCGGGCTGCATCGAGGCCCAGGTCGGCGCCATTGAACGCGCTGTCGCGAGGCTGGGCATTGGCGCGATGTGCCTTCTTTCCGGCGGGGCGGCCGTCGTCATCGGCGAGCATCTTGGCATTCCGCATCGGCGCGTCGACAATCTCGTGCTCGAGGGCCTGCGGCGGCTCGCCGGGGATTTGCCGGCATACCATGCCAGCGGCAAAATCAGCAGTTGAAGATTGCCCCCTTAGCGGCGACAATTGGCGCCAATTCGACTCCTTTCGGGAGGTCCCATGTTCGACCCGGTGATCAGCAACCTGCCCGCCTTCGCCAGCTTCTTCGTGACAGCCATCGTTCTGATGCTGGTGTTTCTCGCCATCTACGTATGGATCACGCCCTACAACGAACTGGCGCTGATCCGTGCCGGCAACGAGGCCGCGGCGATCAGTCTCGGCGGCGCGGTCATCGGTTTCGCCTTGCCGATTGCGGTTTCCGTCGCCGTCAGTCACAACCTGTATGCGATGATCGGCTGGGGCGTCGTTGCCTCGGTCGTGCAAATGCTCGCCTTCATCGCCGCGCGACTGGCGTTGCCGCGGCTTAACGAAAGCATCCCCCAAGGCAAGCTGGCCTCGGGAATCTTCCTCGCCTCACTGGCAATCGGCGTCGGCATCCTCAACGCCGGCTGCATCGTCTGACCACCCAAGGAGAACTTCATGGCACTGATGGACTTCATCAAGAAGCAGTTTATCGACATCCTCCAGTGGACGGAGGAAGGGGACGGCACGCTGGCCTGGCGCTTCCCGATGCAGGAAATGGAAATCCAGAACGGCGCCAGCCTGACCGTGCGCGATTCGCAGCTGGCGCTGTTCGTCAACGAAGGCACGGTCGCCGACGTCTTCGCGCCCGGCATGTACAAGCTGACGACGCAGACGCTGCCGGTGCTGACCTACCTGAAGAACTGGGACAAGCTGTTCGAATCCCCGTTCAAGTCCGACCTCTACTTCTTCTCGACGCGCACCCAGCTCGACCAGAAGTGGGGCACGCCGAACCCGATCACCATCCGCGACAAGGAATTCGGCATCGTCCGCCTGCGCGCCTTCGGCATCTACTCGTACCACCTGAGCGACGCCAAGACCTTCTACCAGAAGATTTCCGGCACCCGCGACGCCTACACCCGCGAGGAGCTCGAGGGCCAGTTGCGCAACACCATGGTGGCCGGGATGACCGATCTCTTCGGCGAATCCGGCGTCGCCTTCATCGACATGGCGGCTAACCAGGACGAGTTCGGCAAGGCGATGTTCGCCAAGGCGCAGCCGATGTTCGCCGAGTACGGGCTGACGCTCGATTCACTGGTCGTGCAGAATGTTTCGCTGCCCGAGGAATTGCAGAAGGTTCTCGACCAGAGGATAGGCATGAACATGATCGGCGACATGGGGCGCTTTACCCAGTACCAAGTTGCCAACGCGATACCCGAAGCGGCGAAGAACGAGGGTGGGATGGCCGGCATGGGTGTCGGCCTTGGTGCCGGCGTCGGTTTCGGCCAAGTCATGGGGCAGGCGATGGCGTCGGCCATGCAACCAGCGGGTGCGGCGCCTGCCGCGGTGGCGGTCAGCGCCGACGAGGTCGTCGCGACGCTGGAAAAATTGCACGGACTGGTCGAAAAGGGCATCCTCAGCCAAGCCGAATTCGACACCAAGAAAGCGGAACTGCTCAAGAAACTGAGTTGACCGCGACACCGTGGCGCTGACTGCCTCCTGCCCTTCGTGCGGAGCGCCGGTTGTCTTCAAGTCGGCGTCGTCGATTTTCGCCGTCTGTGAATACTGTCAGAGCACGCTCGTTCGCCACGATCAGGCGCTGGAAGACATCGGCAAGATGGCGGCGCTGGTCGAGGACCGCTCGCCGCTGCAACTGGGGGCCGAAGGCAGCTACAAGGGCGTCCATTTCGCGCTGATCGGGCGCATCCAGATCAAGTACAGCCAGGGCTACTGGAACGAGTGGCACCTGCTGTTCGACGACATGCGCACCGGCTGGCTGTCGGAAGCTGGCGGTGAGTACGTGCTCACCTTTGCCCAGCAGGTCCAGGAACTGCTGCCGCAATTCGCGGAACTGAAGATCGGCCAGCGCTTCGTGCTGGCCAGCCAGCCGTGGACCGTCAGCAATATCGAAAACGCCGAGTGCGTCGCCGGCCAGGGCGAACTGCCGTTCAAGGTCGGCGCCGGCTACCCGGTTGCCGCGGTCGACCTGCGAAATGGTGCCAATTTCGCGACCCTCGATTATTCCGAGACGCCGCCGCTGCTCTTCGTCGGCGAGCCGGTGGCATTCACCTCGCTGAAGATGAGCAACCTGCGCGAGGGCATGCCGCTGCCGACAGCGACCATCGCGGCACAGGTCTTCCGCTGCCCGAGTTGCGGCGCGCCGATGCAGGCGCGTTCCAGGGAAATTCTGGCGGTCGGCTGCGTGAGTTGCGGGGCGGTAGTCGATACCGCCGACCAGAACTACAAGTTGCTGTCGAGAGCGCTCAGTGCGCGCGACGAGAAATACGTGCCGCGCATTCCGCTTGGCAGCAAGGGGGTTCTCGAAGGCAAACCGGTGGAGGTCATCGGTTTCCTCGTCAAGGAGTCCCGAGTCGACGGCATCGCCTACGACTGGCGCGAATACCTGCTCGCCGGCGAAAGCGGCACCTACCGCTGGCTGACCGAGTACAACGGCCACTGGAACATCGCCGACGTGCTGTCGAACCCGCCGGCCGGCGGCGGCGCGTTGGAACTGGCCGACGTCAATTTCGCCGGGCAGCGTTTCCGGCACTATTCGACCGCGCAATCTGCCGAGGTCATCCAGGTCGCCGGCGAATTCACTTGGCGCGTTCGCCGCGGCGAGACCAACCGGGTCGTCGACTACATCGCGCCGCCGTTGCTGCTGTCGCGCGAATCGACCGATAACGATCTCAACTGGTCGCTCGGTACGTATGTCGCGCCCGAGGTGATCAGCGAAGCTTTCAAGCTGCCGGGACGGATGATCGCGCCGGTCGGCATCTTCGCCAACCAGCCCAATCCCTGGGCCGAAACGCACCGGC
>DAOMFF010000177.1:0-3808 GCA_035429665.1 Azonexus sp. | reverse complement strand
CGCCTCTGGCCGGGGTTTTCAGTCGCCGGGCGATTTCTCGGCCTGTACCTGCAGGCTGTGCAGGCGGGCGTAGGCACCGTTCAGCGCCAGCAGTTCGGCATGCTTGCCGGATTCGCTCAGCCTGCCTTCATGGAGGACGACGATGCGATCGGCATTCTCGATGGTGGACAGCCGATGGGCGATGACCAGTGTCGTGCGCCCGCGCATCAGTTCGTCGAGCGCCGCCTGCACATGGCGTTCGGATTCGGTGTCGAGTGCCGACGTGGCCTCGTCGAGGATCAGGATCGGCGCGTCCTTGAGGATCGCCCGGGCGATGGCGAGACGCTGCCGCTGCCCCCCGGAGAGCTTGACGCCGTTTTCGCCGATCATCGTGTCGATGCCATCCGGCAGCACGTCGATGAACTCGAGCGCATGGGCGGCGCTGGCGGCGGCGCGGATCTGCTCGCGCAGCGCGCCCCGTTTCGTTCCATAGGCGATGTTGGCGGCGATGGTGTCGTTGAACAGGACCACGTCCTGACTCACCAGCGCGATGTTGGCGCGCAGGCTTTCCAGGCGTATCCCGGAGAGGCGATTCCCGTCGATCCGGATCTCCCCGACTGCAACATCATAGAAGCGCGGCAGCAGGTTGGCGACCGTCGTCTTGCCGCTGCCCGAGGCACCGACCAGTGCCACGCATTCGCCCGGCTGCACGGTCAGCGACAGGTCTTTCAGCGCCGGACGCTCGGCGCCGGGATAGGTGAAGGTGACATGTTCGAAGTCGATATGCCCTCGAGCGCGCCCGAGTTCGACACTTCCCGTATCCTCCTCGGCCGCTTCGTCGATCAGCGCGAAGACGCTTTCGGCGGCGGCAAGCCCGCGCTGGATCGGCGCATTGACGTCGGTCAACCGCCGCAGCGCCGGCAGCAGCATCAGCATGGCGGTGATGAAGGAGACGAAATTCCCGACTGTCGTCTGGTCATCCGCCGCCTGCTTGAGCGCCACGCCGATAATGATGGCGAGGGCGACCGCGGCGAAGAAATGCACGATCGGACTCTGGCCCGCGGAAGCGAGCGTCGCCCGCATGGCCAGGCCGCGCTGTTCGCGCACGGCCTGGCGAAAACGCTCCCTTTCATAGGCCTGACCACCGAAGATCCGCACGACCTTGTAGCCCTCGATCGTTTCCTGCAGGACCTGGGTAATCTTGCCCATCGCCTGCTGCAAACCACGCGAGACCTTGCGCAGCCGGCGGCTAAAGAAGCGCACGGCGACCGCGATCGGCGGCGCCATGACGAGCGTGATCAGCGTCAGTTGCCAGTTGAGATAGAACAGCCAGCCCATCAGGGCGATGATCGAGAGCGAATCCCTGATCAGCGAGGTGATCGCCGACGTCGCCGCGCCGGTCACGTTGGTGACGTCGTACATGATGCGCGACATCAGGTGGCCGGAGAGATTGTCGCTGTAGTAGCGCATCGGCAAATGGACGATGCGGGCAAACATCGCCTGGCGCAATTCGGTGATGACGTTGTTGGCGACCCAGCTCATCGCGTATTCGCCAAGAAAACCGAAAATCGCGCGAACCAGGAAGATCGCCAGAATGATCAGCGGATAGATCAGCCAGGCCCATCCGCCCTGGGACTTGGCGAAACCGTCATCGAGCATGTACTTCATCATCGCCGGGAAGACCGGCTCGGCCAGGGACGACAAGCCCATGCACAGCATTGCCGCCAGGAAGACCCGCCAGTACGGCCTGACATAGCTCAAGAGCCGGAAATACAGCGCACGACTGCTGGTCATGTCTCGGGCCATGCGGATCCGTGAAAGGCAAGGTGAAGGGTGGGATTATACCCGCCCGTCCGGCTTCCCACCCGGCGCCGGAGCGGCGACCGGCGTTCACCTCCGCGAGTTCAGCGACCGATGGCGACGGTCGTCAGCGACCCGTAGCCGAAGGCAAGTTGCGGCCATTCGCCGGGCGGCAACCCGCGCCAACGGGCGAGCAGGACGCGGATGACTCCGGCATGGGTGACAATCACCGACTCCGGGGCGTCGAGCCCGGCGACGAAAGCGAGCGCGCGGCGCTGCAGCGCCAGCGGCGACTCCCCGCCCGGCGGCGCATAGCCGCCCACGTCGGCCGCCCAGGCATCGAGTTCGGCGCGCGGAATGGCATCCCACGGTCGACCTTCCCAGAGGCCGAAATTCATCTCGGTCAGGCGGTCGTCGATCGCCGGGTGCGGCAGGAGCAACTCCGCCAATTCCCGGCAACGCTGCAACGGGCTGGTCCACACCGGCAACCCGCCGGGCAGCTCGGCCCGCAGGCGCGCCGCGACGGCGCCGGCATTTTTGGCCGAAATATCGAGTCGACCGTAGCAGATGCCCGGCGCGACCACGGGTTCGGGATGGCGAACGAGATGCAGGATCATGCGGCGACCACCGGCGTTCAACCGCCGATCCTCCGCCAGACCAGGCAACGGTTGTTGGACGGCATGGCGCGGTCCTCGACCAGTTCGAGCCCGGCCATTTCCGCCAGTCCGTTCACCTTCTCGAAGTCGCGGATTCCCTGGTGCGGCGCATTTTCCTTGAGGCGGAGATCGAAGGCCGCATTGCTCTCGCTGGTGAAGCGACCGCCGTAGTTGAAGGGGCCGTAAATGGCGACCTTGGCCTGGTCGGCGAGAACGTCCGCCAGCCCGGCGAAGAGGCATTCGACGACCGCCCAGGGCATGATGTGCAGCGTATTGGCGCTAAAGACCGCATCGTAGCGCCCCGCGGGCCACGCCCCGGTGACGTCGAGTTCCAGCGCTGGCGGGGTGTTGGCGAGACCGGTTTCGTCCAGCCACGCCTTGATTCCCGGCAGGCTTTCCGCGCGGTCGGAGGTCTGCCAGATCAGATGCGGCAGACGGGCGGCGAAGAAGATCGCATGCTGGCCGGTGCCGCTGCCGATTTCCAGCACCGCGCGGCGGTCGTGGAAATGGTCGTGGAGCACTTCGAGAATCGGCTCGCGATTCCTCTCGCAGGCGGGGGCGTGGGGCTTTTCCATAAGGGGCATGTTCACTGGCAGGTGCCCAGTGTAGCGCCTGCGCGATGCGTGTGGCCGGCTTCAGCGTGGCCAGACGGCAAGCAGGCCGAGATAGAAGGCAATTTCGCTGACCTGCTGTGTCGCGCCCAGGCAGTCTCCGGTGTAGCCGCCGAGCCAGCGTTTGAATTTGCCGGCCAACCAGAACGTTGCCAGGGCCGCCAGAAGGCAGCCGGCTATCGCATTCGTCGGCGGCAGGAAAGCCAGCGGAACCAGAACGAAGAGCAGCGCAACCAGCATCTCGCCGCCCGACAAACGGGTCGCCAACGGCTTGGCCTTGGCCAGCAGATCCTCGCGCACATAGTCCATGGTCGCCAGCAAAACGGTCGAACAGAAGCGCGACACGGCGTGCCCGGCGAGCAGGGCGAAGGGAACCAGCGCGCCATCCAGCGAATTCAGCAGCGTGAACTTGCCGAGCAGCGCCAGCACCATGGCGACCACGCCGTAACTGCCGACGCGCGAATCCTTCATGATTTCGAGGATGCGCAGCTTGTCCCAGCCGCCGCCGAGGCCGTCGACGCTGTCCGACAGGCCATCCTCGTGGAAGGCGCCGGTCGCGTAGATGGTCGCCGCCATCGACAGCAGCACGGCGACCGGCTGCGGCCAGAGCTGTGCTGCGCCAAGATAGACCAGCGCACCGATGCCGCCGACCAGCAGGCCGACCAATGGGAAGTAGCGCGCCGAGCGGTTCAGCGCCTCGGCCGAATGCCCGACCCAGCCCGGCACCGGCAGCCGCGTGAAGAAGCGGATGGCGCCGAAGAA
>DAOMFF010000176.1:0-3824 GCA_035429665.1 Azonexus sp. | reverse complement strand
GCCGAAACCGACCGCACCAGCGCCATCGCCGAAACCATCTCGCGCGACAAGGATCTGACCAAGGAACTCATCTCCTCCTGCGGCGTGCCGATTCCCGAAGGCCGCGAGGTCACCAGCGCCGCCGATGCCTGGGAGGCCGCCGAGGAGATCGGGCTGCCGGTCTGCGTCAAGCCGCGCGATGGCAACCATGGCCGGGGCGTCTTCATCGATGTCAAGACCCGCGAAGAAGTCGAGAAGGCGTACTCCGTGGCCATCGATGAAGGCACGGCGGTCCTCGTCGAACGCTCGATTCCCGGCACCGAACATCGCCTGCTGGTGATCGGCGGCAAGCTGGCGGCCGCCAATCGCGGCGACATGATCACCGTGACCGGCGACGGCAAATCCACCGTCAATGAACTGATCGCCACCCAGATCAACACCGACCCGCGCCGAGGCCACTCCGAACTGCATCCGCTGTCGATAATCCACATCGACTCGGCTGCGCGCATGGAACTCTCGCGCCAGGGGCTCGAACCCGATTCCGTTCCGGCAAAAGACCGCAATGTCCTGATCCAGCGCAACGCCAACCATGCGTTCGATGTTACCGACGAGGTCCATCCGGAAACCGCCGCGCTGGCCGCGCTGGCCGCGCGGATTGTCGGACTCGATATTGCCGGCATCGACCTCGTCTGCCAGGATATTTCCAGGCCCCTCGGCGAACAGGGCGGCGCGATCGTCGAGGTGAACGCCGGCCCCAGCCTGCTGATGCACCTTCGCCCCGGCGTCGGCAAGCCGCGCCCGGTCGGCAAGGCGATTGTCGACAGTCTGTTTGCCGAAGGCGAAAGCGGCCGCATTCCGGTCGTCGGCATTACCGGGACGCATGGCAAGACCGCCGTCGCCAAGCTGCTGGCCCACCTGATCTACCTCTCCGGCCGGCGCGCCGGACTGGCCTGCAGCGACGGCATGTATATCGACCGGCGCCATGTCCAGAAGTCCGACGGCGCCAACTGGGCATCGGGCCATCGTCTGCTGCTCAACCCCGCCGTCGAGGCGGCGGTGATCGAGAACGGCGGGCGCACGATCCTTGGCGAAGGACTGGCCTACGACCGCTGCCAGGTGGGTATCGTCACCAATATCGACCCGGCGGCGGAAAACCTCGCGCGCTGGGATGTCCACCCGAGTGGCGGCGAGTACTTCACGACCTACCGCAACGCCTACCGGACGCAGGTCGATGTCGTGTTGCGCAATGGCTGCGCGGTGCTCAATGCTTGCGACGACATCGTCGCCAGCCTGGCTGAACTGTCCGACGGCGAGGTCATCTTCTTCGCCGCCGACCCCGCCTGCCCGGCCATGGTGGAACACATTGCCGGCGGCAAGCGTGGCGTCTTCGTGCGCGACGGCCGCATCACGCTGGTCACCGGCAGCGAGGAAATCCGTCTCTGCCGCCTCGGCGACGTGCCGGTGATCGGCAGGCAGAAGGATCCCGCCACGATCGCCAATGTGCTCGCCGCCGTCGCCGCCGGCTGGGCGCTGGGACTGACCAAGGAAGTGATCGCCACCGGGGTCAAGACTTTCGGTCTCGAACTGCCCGACCCCGCCGCCCTGTTGCCGCAGGGCGCCAGACGGTCGCCCCCGGCGGCATTCCGGAACTAGCCAGCAATAGCAAGGAAGAGCTTTCATGGACGTTTCCCGTATTCGTGCCCTGCGCGGCCCCAATCTGTGGAGCCGGCACACCGCGATCCAGGCCATCGTCACCTGCGAGGGTGCCGAATGCGCGATCGCCGACCTGCCTGGTTTCGAAGCCCGCCTGCGCGACCGCTTCCCCGAACTTGGCGACCTGATCCCCGCCGACCATCTCGACACCGTTTCGATGGCGCATGCGCTGGAATTCGCTGCCCTCGGACTGCAGGCGCAGGCCGGTTGTCCCGTCACCTTCAGCCGCTCGGCACAGACAGTTGATACGGGCATCTACCAGGTGGTCGTCGAGTACACCGAGGAAGACGTCGGCCGTCAGGCCTTCGACCTTGCCGAACAACTGTGCAATGCGGCGCTGAACGACGAGCCATTCGATCTGGACGGCGCGCTCAAGCAGTTGCGCGAACTGGACGAGGATATCCGTCTCGGACCGTCGACCGGCGCCATCGTCTCCGCCGCGATGGCGCGCGGCATCCCCTACCGCCGACTGACGCAGGGCAGCCTCGTGCAGTTCGGCTGGGGCAGCAAGCAGAAACGTATCCAGGCCGCCGAAACGAGCTTCACCAGCGCCATTGCCGAATCCATCGCCCAGGACAAGGAGCTGACCAAGAAACTTCTCGACGCCGCCGGTGTCGCTGTGCCAAAAGGGCGCCCGGTGGCTGACGAGGATGACGCCTGGGCTGCCGCCCGGGAAATCGGCTTTCCGGTCGTCGTCAAGCCGCGCGACGGCAACCAGGGCAAGGGCATTTCGGTCAACCTGACGAGCGAGGAGCAGGTGCGCCATGCCTACCGTGTCGCGATCGAGTTTCGCGATGACATCCTCGTCGAGAAGTACCTTCCCGGCCACGATTACCGGCTGCTGGTCATCGGCGACAAGCTGATCGCCGCTGCCCGCCGCGACCCGCCGCTGGTCATCGGCGACGGCATCCACAACGTTCGCCAGCTCGTGGACCAGGTCAATCGCGATCCCCGGCGCAGCGATGGCCATGCCACCTCGCTGACCAAGATCCGCTTCGACGACGTGGCCATCGCCCGTCTCGCCCTGCAGGGCTACACCGCCGACTCCGTGCCGCCGCGCGGCACCCGCGTCATCCTGCGCAACAATGCCAACCTGTCCACCGGCGGCACGGCGACCGACGTCACCGACGATGTGCACCCGGAACTTGCCGCCAGCGCCGTCGCGGCGGCCCAGACCGTCGGCCTCGACATCTGCGGCATCGACATCGTCTGCGACACGATGCTCAAGCCGCTCGAGGAACAGAGCGGCGGCGTCGTCGAAGTCAATGCCGCACCCGGCCTGCGCATGCACCTCGACCCGTCGTTCGGCAAGGGTCGTGCGGTTGGCGAGGCAATCGTCAACATGATGTTCCCCCCCGGCGACAATGCCCGCATCCCGGTCGTCGCCATCGCCGGCACCAACGGCAAGACCACCACCAGCCGTCTGATCGGTCGCATCTTCGAGAGCAACGGGCTGCGCGTGGGAATGACCAGCACCGACGGCCTCTACATCCACGGAAAGCGCACCGACGATGGCGACTGCAGCGGTCCGCGCAGCGCACGCAACGTCCTGCTACACCCGGACGTCGATGCCGCGGTCTTCGAAACCGCGCGCGGCGGCGTACTGCGCGAGGGACTGGGCTTCGACATGTGCGATGTCGCCGTCATCACCAACATCGGCATCGGCGACCACCTCGGTCTCAACTTCATCACCACGGTCGACGAACTTGCCGTCGTCAAACGGGTCATCGTCGAGAATGTCGCGCCGGGGGGCACGGCGGTCCTCAACGCCGCCGACCCGATCGTCGTCGCCATGGCGCAACATTGCCATGGCTCGGTCATCTTCTTTGCCCAAGATCGCATGAACCCGGTACTGGCAACGCAGCGCGCGCAGGGCAAGCGCGTCGTCCATGTCAAGCGCGATGCCATCGTCTGCTGCGAAGGCCGCAGGATACACAGCATCCCGCTCGCCAAGATTCCAATCACCCGCAATGGCGCCATCGGCTTTCAGGTCGAGAACGCCATGGCGGCCATCGCCACCGGCTGGGCGCTCGGGATCGCCTGGGAAGTCATCGAACGCGCGCTGGCCGGTTTTGTGAACGATGCGCAGACCGCCCCTGGCCGCTTCAATGTCTTCGATTACCAGGGCGCCA
>DAOMFF010000175.1:0-3835 GCA_035429665.1 Azonexus sp. | reverse complement strand
TCGGCCATGACGAAGCTCTTGTCGGGGTCGACGCGAACGACGCCAAGATTCGGGTGCAGGGTGGTGAACGGGTAATCGGCGACCTTCGGGCGGGCCGCGGAAACGGCGCGGATCAGCGTGCTCTTGCCGGCGTTCGGCAGGCCGAGCAGACCGACGTCGGCCAGCACGCGCAGTTCCAGGCGCAAATCGAGTTCCTCGCCCGCCTCGCCCCTGGTGCACTGACGCGGGGTACGGTTGGTGCTCGACTTGAAGTGGATGTTGCCGAGGCCGCCCTTGCCACCCTTGGCGATCAGCACTTTCCTGCCGTCCTGATCGAGGTCGGCCAGCATCTGTTCGCTGTTCTGGTCGAAAATGACGGTGCCGACCGGCACGCGCAGCACGATATCGTTGCCGCCGGCACCGTAGCAATCGGCGCCGCGACCGTTCTCGCCGCGCTGGGCATGGAATTTCCGGGTGTAGCGATAGTCGATCAGCGTGTTGAGGTTGCGGTCGGCGACCGCGTACACACTGCCGCCACGGCCGCCATCGCCGCCGTCCGGCCCACCGCGGGGAACGTATTTCTCCCGGCGGAACGAAGCGACGCCGTTGCCGCCGTCGCCGGCCTTGACGTGGATTTTCGCTTCGTCGATGAATTTCATCTTTCGCCTCCGGAAATCAAAAAGCCCTATCCGGCGGATAGGGCTTTCGGTTTCCGCCGTGCCGACTTATTCGGCGGCCGGAACGATGGTTACCGTGCGGCGATTCCTGGCGCCCTTGACGGCGAACTGGACAACGCCATCCGCGAGCGCGAACAGGGTGTGATCCTTGCCGCAGCCGACGTTGTCGCCCGGGTGGAATTCGGTGCCGCGCTGGCGAACGATGATGTTGCCGGCGAGGACGAACTGGCCGCCGTAACGCTTGACGCCAAGCCGCTTTGACTCTGAATCGCGGCCGTTGCGTGAACTGCCGCCTGCCTTCTTGTGTGCCATTTGCTAGCTCCTTTCGTGACTCAGACGGCGATCGTGTCGATGCGCAGTTCGGTATAGTTCTGACGATGGCCCTGATGCTTCTGGTAGTGCTTGCGCCGGCGCATCTTGAAGATGTTGATCTTGTCGTGGCGGCCGTGGGAAACCACGGTGCACTTGACGGTGGCGCCAGCGACAAGGGGGGCGCCGACCTTCACCGACTCGCCTTCGCCTACCATGAGGACCTGATCGAGGGTGATTTCTGCGCCAACTTCTGCCGGTATCTGTTCTACTTTGAGTTTTTGGCCAGCGCAAACGCGATACTGCTTGCCGCCGGTTTTTATGACCGCATACATGGTTGGACTCCGAAAATGAACCAAGGGGTGTTACAGGGAACCGCGCATTATACGGAAAAGTTCCAGCAAGTCAAAGCCTTGTCGCGCCTTGTGGTAGACTTCCGGCCTTTCCAACCCCCTCTCCCCCGACGTCTCTCCCCAGAGAGCGAGGGAGATTCGCGAGTCGCTGCGACTCGCCAAATCAGGAGCAGTTCATGGCTGAAATCACCACCGTCTCGGGCCTGATCTACGAAGACACCCTCATCGGCGACGGCGCCGAAGCGCGGTCCGGCGACCAGGTCGTCGTCCATTACACCGGCTGGCTGACCAACGGCAGCAAGTTCGATTCGAGCAAGGACCGCGACGACCCGTTCGCCTTCCCGCTCGGCCAGCGCCACGTCATTTCCGGCTGGGATGAAGGCGTTCAGGGCATGAAGGTCGGCGGCACGCGCAAGCTGACCATCCCGCCGCAACTCGGCTACGGCGCACGTGGTGCCGGTGGCGTCATTCCGCCGAACGCGACGCTGGTCTTCGAGGTCGAGCTGCTCGCCATCCGATGAGCGACGTCGGCCGCGAGCGCAAGCCGAAACGGCCGCCCACCCCGGCGCCCGGCGACGACCCGTGGGCGCGGTGGCGCAAGCCGGAGACGCCAGCCGCCCCGCCCGCGGAGCGCGTCGCTGCCCCCCGCGCAGCCAGGGAGGACCACGTCGGCAGAGCGGGCGCGGTCGACGGCGAAAAACCGGCGGAATTGCCGCCCACGCCCGAGAGGCCGCCGCCGGCTACGGTGCGCGAGCGGCCCACGGGGACGCTGAGCCCGGTCAAACCGGCTGCGCCGGCGCGCGGCAAGGCGGCGAAAACACCCTTCAGAAAGGCGTCGACCGCGCCGGTCAGGAAGTCGCCTGACGGGGCTGCTCGCCCCGCCCGGGCCTGCACCCCGCAACACGAGCCCGGCGCGGCACCGCAGGGCGTCCGCCTGTCCAAGGTCATGTCGGCGCGCGGGATGTGTTCGCGGCGCGAGGCCGACCTGTGGATCGAGCGCGGCTGGGTGTTCGTCGCCGGGGAACGCATTTCCGAACTCGGATCGCGCATCGACCCCGACGCCGAGATTTCGATTTCCAAGGAAGCGAAGCAGGATCAGGCGCGGCTGGTGACGATCCTGCTCAACAAGCCGGTCGGCTATGTTTCCGGCCAGCCCGAGCCGGGCTCGACGCCGGCGGTGACCCTGATTGCGGCGGAAACCCAGGTCCGACAGTCGGGCGATCCGGAATTCAAGCCGTGGATGCTGCGCGGGCTGGCACCCGCCGGACGCCTCGACGTCGATTCGACCGGCCTGCTGGTGTTGACGCAGGACGGCCGGATTGCCAGGAAGCTGATCGGCGAGGACAGCGATGCCGAAAAGGAATACCTGGTGCGCGTCAGTGGCGAGATGGTCAAGGATGGCCTCAGGCTGCTCAACCACGGCCTCGAACTCGACGGCAAGCCGCTGAAACCGGCACGGGTCAAGCAGATCAACGCGGATCAGTTGCACTTCATCCTGCGTGAAGGCAAGAAGCGCCAGATCCGCCGCATGTGCGAACTGGTCGGACTGCGCGTTACCGGCCTCAAGCGGGTGCGCATCGGCAAGGTCAAGCTCGGCGACCTGGCGCCCGGACACTGGCGCTTCCTGCGCGCCGACGAGGCCTTCTGAAACCATGAAACGCCGGCTGCGAGCCGGCGTCTTCGGGTTGCGCAGCCGCCCTCAGGCGGTTCCAGCGACGCCCTGCCCGCGTGCCGGCGGCATCATCAGGCAGTCGCCCTCGATGACGACCTTGCCGCCGACCGTGCACACCGTATCGAGCGCGACGCGGTTCTTGGCGACGTTGACTTCCTTGACCGTGACGGTGGCCTTGACGGTGTCACCGGGACGAACCGGCGCCCTGAACTTCAGCGTCTGCGACAGGTAGATGGTGCCGGGACCGGGCAGGTGATTGGCGAGCACGGCGGAGATGAAGCTGGCCGCCAGCATGCCGTGGGCAATGCGCCCGCCGAACACGGTGTCCTTGCAGTATTCCTCGTCCAGATGCGCCGGATTCACGTCGGTCGAGATGCCGGCGAAAAGGACGATGTCGGCTTCGGTAACGGTCTTGGCGATGCTCGCTGTCATGCCGGGATGAAGCTGGTCGATGTGGTGCGTCATGTCTGTTCTCCGAGGATCATTCGTGGTGGGCGGACTTTACCACGTCATTCGGTGCGCAGCGCCTCGACCGGATCGAGACGGGCGGCGCGCCGGGCCGGCAGCACGCCGGCGGCAAGACCGATGGCGACGGCAACCGCCTCGGCAAGCAGCACGAAGCTGAGCGGGGTATGCACCGGCAGCGCCGGCAGGGCGAAATGGATCGCCTGCGCCAGCCCGAAGCCGAGCAGCAGGCCAAGCAGGCCGCCAAAGCCCGAGAGCGCGACCGCCTCGCCGAGAAAGAGCAGCAGGATGGTGCGCCGCGGCGCGCCGAGAGCGACCAGCAGGCCGATTTCGCCGGTGCGCTCGGCGACGGCGATGGTCATGATGGTGACGATGCCGAC
>DAOMFF010000174.1:2607-3840 GCA_035429665.1 Azonexus sp. | reverse complement strand
GCCTCGTCGGCCAGGGTTGCCAGCCATTGCCCGATGGTCAGCGCCCGCCGCGTCTGCCAGACTGTCTGCCCATCCGGCGCCTCGCCGCGCAGGGTCTGGGCGAGGCGGGTGGTGGCGCAGAGGGTCAGGCAGTCGCTCAAACCAGCGCGGTCAGTTGGCGGGTGGCTTTGCCGGCTGTGCGGGTTGCGCCGGCTTGGCCGGTGCCGCAGGAGTCGTTGCCGCAGCCGGTTCGGCAGCCTCGGCGGGTTTCGCCGGCTTGGCCGGAATCGCCGGTGCTGCCGGCTTGGCGGGGGCTGGCTTGACCGGATCGGCGGAGCCTGCGGGTGCTGCCGCCGGGGCGGCCGGCTTGGCACCAGAGGGCTGGGCCGGCTGGGCGGGGGCCGCTGGCGCGGCGGGAGTTGCAGCGCCGTCGGCTGCGGCAGGCACCGGTCTTGCCGGAGTTGCCGGAGTTGCCGGCGCGCCGGACGGCGCGTGCTCGGCCGGCCGTGCCGCCGGGGTTACCGCTGGCGTCGTCGGCCGTGCGGGGGCTGTGGCGCGGGGTTGCGCCTTGCCTGGTGAAGTGTGTTGCGCGGTAGCGGGGAGCGGTTGCGACGCGCCGCTGACCATGACACTACCCCGGATGTCCTTGAGCGTCGCCGGGCCGATTCCCGGAACGTTCTCGAGGTCGTCGACCGACTTGAACGGACCGTTCTTCTTGCGGTAGTCGATGATCGCCTTTGCCTTGGTCGGGCCGATGCCCTTGAGACTGTCGAGTTCGTCCGTGGTGGCGGTATTGATGTTGATCTGGGCGAACGCGATCCCGGCAAACAGCAGCCACCCGGCAATTGCGAGTGCGAGCTTTCTGGTCATGGTGAGTCTCCTTTGGCGGGATTACTGCGCGGCCGGCGCGGGTGAGGGTGAGGGTGCGGAGGCGGTGGCCGGTTCAGGCGCCGGCGGGGGCGTCGGGGTGATGGAAAGGACGGTCAATTCCTCGTAGGTTGCGAAAATCTGGTCACCCACACGGACGTCCTTGAGCAGTTCCTTGTCCTTGACGACGAGATCGACACTTCGCTGCGGGCCCCGCAAGGTGATCGTGCCGGCGCCGGCGTCCACCGCGGTGACATCGGCGATGACCTTGACCGTGCGGCTCATGCTGCCGCTCGGCTTCTCGCCGGGCTTGGCCGCTGTCGACTGTTCCGATTCGATGCGCTCGCGCAGCCTGCCGCCGCCCTTTTTCAGTTCGAGACCAAGCGC
>DAOMFF010000174.1:0-2507 GCA_035429665.1 Azonexus sp. | reverse complement strand
GCGGCAATCAGCGCTGCGAGCAGGATGGAACGGGTCTTCATGGGGTGTCTCTCCTTGGGGGAAAA
Organism: Azonexus sp.; assembly: GCA_035429665.1. GTDB lineage: Bacteria > Pseudomonadota > Gammaproteobacteria > Burkholderiales > Rhodocyclaceae > Azonexus. Next base: position 2,442 of record DAOMFF010000174.1, on the reverse strand, counting down.
CTGGATTATGCCAGCGAACGGCCAGGCTAGCACCGCTCAGGGAATGCCTATCGACAGGAACAGGTTGGAGGCGCCGTTGGTTGAATAGCCAAAGCCGAGATAAGCCGGTCCGAAAGGCGTTTCGCCACCGAGATAGAGGGCCGCCGAATTGAGGATGTTGGTGCCGCTGAGATTCGTCTCGGTGTAGAAGGTGCCGACATGGGCACCCTCAAGGGCGAACCCGAGCCGCATGTCGCCGCGCAGGCCCATCGGGAAGGTGCCGATGATCTGCTCCGCGCGGACGCCGGCGTAGGTGATGTCGTCGCCGAGAATCTGCCCCCTGGCGAACGCGCTCATGTTGAGGAAGCCGCCGAGCTTGCCGGCGTTGAAGAACGGCAACTGTCCCTTGGGCGATCCGACGTAATTGACCCGTCCGGTGATCACCGTCTTGCCGAGCGAGAAAGCACCCTGAATGTCAGCTTCGGCGCGCGAGAATCCCGCCTCGCTGGAGTCGAAATAGTCGAAGCGCGCCGCCCAGCCGCGGGTTGCGAAGTAAAGGCGGTTCATCTGGTCGAGGGAGACCGACGCCGCCCATCCGGAATACGAAGTATCGAAGTTGGGCAGTAACGAACTGCCGATGTCGCGCTCGAAGGAACGCTTCTGCTCGATCCAGCCGAGGCGCGCCTGGCCCATGATGCCGATATTCATTCCGGCCCAGAGGCCGAGGGCGGTATTCGCATTGATGTATTGCGCGACACGCTCGTTGTTCTGGTAGATGTTGAGCGGTCCGCGCTCGTATTTCAGCCCGGCCTCGACGAAGAAACGCTGGGCCGGGTCAAGCGGTTGGTAGAAAGTGAATCCGGCACCAAGACTGCTGCCGATGCCGACGGTTGCCAGCATTTCGGCGCCGAGCTCGTTGATCCAGGTTTTTTGATACCCGGCGCGCAAGGCAAAGCTGGAGCCCTGGCTGGTGTCAGTATCCAGGTTCAGTGCGAAACGCAGGTAATCGGGTCCCCAACTTTTTTCGACCGGGAGGACGCGCAGGATGTTGCGGTCGCGATACTTGACCAACTGGTAGTCGACGCCCTGGTAAAAGCCGTCGCCGTAGATGCGCACTATATCGCCGTCGATGTTGGAGTCGGTCAGTCGTTCTCCGGGTTCGACGGTCAACTGGCGCTCGACCATGGCCGGATTGACGCGCGTGAGGCCGGCGATCTCGATTTCGTCGATGAGCGGCGGCGTCTTGCCGCTGCGATTGATCGGCTCCCGCCATTGGGCGTAAAGCTCGGCGCTGGTGCCGAGTCTGGCCAACCGGTCGCGCACCGCATCGGCGGCGGCGCGCCCGCGATCTGCCGCTTCGGCGTTGCGGCTGAAGTCGGTGGCGGAAATCGTCCCGAGGTCGGGCTGAATGAGGATGTCAGTCGGTTTGAGCGTTGCCAGCGAGCGACTGACATTCTGTTCGGTAAGGATGTTGACCATTTGCGCCGAAATGGTCAGCAGCGAACCGACCCGGTCGGCATCCATCAGGGGCGAGCCGACGTTGACTGCGATGACTAGGTCAGGATTGCAGCGCTCCCGCGCTTCGCCGATCGGCACGTTGTCGACGAGACCGCCATCGACCAGCTTGCGGCCATCCAGCACGATCGGCGACAGCAGTCCGGGCACCGACATGCTGGCCCGCATGGCCGAGGCGAGGCTACCATCGCGCATGACAACGCGCTGGCCGGTGCCGATATCGGTGGCGATGAGCGACAGCGGCAGCGGCAGCTTCTCGATGACCCGCTCGCTCTTGCCGGCGCCAACCAGCCGGTTGAAAAAGAGCTTGATCTTGACGCCATCGATGACACCTGGCGGGAAGCGGACCCCATCGCTGGTGACGCCGAGTTCCGAGGCGGGAATGAAGGTGCGCAGAACCTGCTTGTAGCGATAATTGACATCCGAAAAATCCGGGGTGTCGGTGAACATCTCATTCCAGTCAGCCTCGGCCAGTGCCTGGCGCATCATGGCCGGCGTCAGGCCGGAGGCGTAAGCACCGGCGACCAGCGCGCCCATGCTGGTGCCGGCGATGCAATCGACCGGTATCTTCAGTTCCTCGAGAACTTCCAGTACGCCGACATGCGCCGCGCCGCGGGCGCCGCCGCCACCGAGTACCAGACCGATCTTCGGGCGGTTGGGGTCGGCTAAGGCTTGCGCGCTCAATGCCAGCGACAGCGCGGTGGTGGCGAGAAAGCGAATGAACGAGGGCATTGGAATCCTCATGCTGGAATGAGCAAAAAAAAACCCCGCGCAGGCGGGGTTTTCCGAAGCGCGGTGGCTTACTTGGTGCCGATGATTTCGATGTCGGCGCGGCGATCGGGCTGCAGGCAGGAGACCAGCTTCTTGTTGCCGCCGTTTTCCGGACCCATCTTCTTGCACTTGTCGCCGGTGACCGGCTGGCTCGGGCCCTTGCCTTCGGTATAGACA
>DAOMFF010000173.1:0-3853 GCA_035429665.1 Azonexus sp. | reverse complement strand
TGTCGGCCAACCTCGTTCTGCGCAACTTCGGCCTGACCATCTTCCTGGCCCAGGTCGGCATCGCCTCGGGACCCAAGTTCTTCGCTACCGTCGGCAGTGAGGGCATCACTTTCCTCGCCTACGGGGCACTGATCCTGATCGCGCTGGTGCTGATCACTGCTGCGCTGGCGCTATGGGTGTTCCGCCTGCCTTTCGACACCACGGCCGGCGTTATCAGCGGCGCCACCGGCAACCCCGCCATCCTCGCCTTCGCCGGGCGCGTCGCGCCGACCGACAAGCCCGACATCGGCTACGCGATGATCTTTCCGTCGATGACGGTGGCCAAGATCCTCTTCGTCCAGGTCGCCGCCGCCTTGCTCGGCGGTTAGCCGATCAGCGAACAAAAAACATCAGGAGACATGTCATGAAAATTGCCGTATTCAGCGCCAAGCGCTACGACCGCGAATACCTCGACGCTGCCAACGTCGCCCAGGGGCACACGCTCAAATACCACGAGGCGCCGCTCGACCTCGATACGGTTCATCTTGCCGCCGGCTACGACGCCGTCTGCATCTTCGTCAACGACAAGGCCGATGCCGAGGTGCTGGCGCAGTTGAAGGCAGGGGGCACGGGGCTGGTCGCCCTGCGCTGCACCGGCTTCAACAATGTCGACCTGAAGGCCGCCGCACAGCTCGGCCTCAAGGTCGTGCGCGTCACCGATTATTCGCCGTACTCGGTGGCGGAACATGCAGTGGCGCTGCTGCTGGCGATCAACCGCAAGATCCATCGTGCCTACAACCGCACCCGGGATTCCAACTTCGCGCTCGACGGCTTGATGGGTTTCGACCTGCACGGCAGGTCGGTCGCGGTGATCGGCACCGGCAAAATCGGTCGGGTGTTCGCCAAGATCATGGTCGGTTTTGGCTGCAACGTGATTGGCTACGACAAGTATCCATCCAAGGAATTCGAGGAACTTGGCGGTCACTACGCGCAACCCGGCGAGATCGGTCGCGACGCCGACATCGTCTCGCTGCATGCGCCGCTGACGCCGGAGACATACCACATCATCAACGCCGACACGATTGCCCGCGCCAAGCGCGGTGCGCTGCTGATCAACACCAGCCGCGGCGGCCTGGTCGATACCGAGGCGGTGATCGAGGGTCTGAAGAGCGGCCAGATCGGCGGCTTCGCGGCCGACGTCTACGAGCAGGAGGCGGGGCTTTTCTTCCGCGACTTGTCCAGTGTCGTCGTCACTGACGACGTGCTGCAGCGCCTGATCTCCTTCCCCAACGTGATCATTACCGGCCACCAGGCGTTCTTCACGCAGGAGGCGATCACCACCATTTGCGAGACGACGTTGAAGAGCGCCACGGAATTCCAGAACGGCCAGCAGCTGAGCAACGAAATCAAGGCATCCTGACACACCGGTTTTGCCAGGGGATCGTCATGCTCGATCCCACAACCGCTACGATTGCCGGCACGGCGACCCGAACACCTGGATAGCCTGACCGGCTTGCTGCCACCCGCTCCGGAGCTGGCGGGCAAAAGAGAGGGGCCGTAAGGCCCCCTTGAAGTCCAGAGAATACCGGCGCTCTCGACACGGTATCTCTGTCGCAGAGACCTTTCCCTTACCTGAACAGCACCTCGCCGCCGAGTCCGGCGATCGCGACATCGCCGGCGAGAACAGTCAAGGCCCTGGCCTGTGCGAGCGGGAGGACCTGCTCGGCATAGAAGCCGGCGCTGGCGAGCTTGGCGGTAGAGAACGGCAGGTCGCCCTCGCCCCGCTCGAGATAGCCGGCAGCGGCGAGCGCTGCCTTGCCCATCAGCCAGCCGCCCGTGACGGCGACCGCCAGGTCGAGGTAGGGGACGGCTGCGGTCAACACACCAGCAACGCCGGTTTTTGCATTGGCCAGAACCCAGTCGGTCGCCTCTTCCCAGGCCGTGAGGCCGGACGCGAGGCGGCGGCCGATGGCCTGGAGTTCGGGGCGGGACGATTCGTTCAACGCGCGCGCCGTGGCCGCCACCTCGGCAAAGACCACACGGGCGGTGGCGCCCTGGTCGCGCAGCAGCTTGCGGAAGATCAGGTCGTTGGCCTGGATGCCGGTCGTGCCCTCGTAGATGGTGGTGATGCGCGAATCGCGCCAGTGCTGGGCAGCGCCGGTCTCCTCGATATAGCCCATGCCACCATAGATCTGGATACCGAGCGAGGTTACCTCGATACCCATCTCGGTGCCGCCGCCCTTGACGATCGGAATCAGGAACTCGGCCAGCCAGAGGTCGCGCTTCTTCTGCTCGGGATCGGTGCCGGCGTGCGCCCGGTCGAGCAGACCGGCAGCCATGTAGGTGGTGGCGCGGCAGGCTTCGACGCGGCTCTTCATCAGCATCAGCATGCGGCGGATGTCGGGATGGCGGTCGATGGTGACCAGCGCTTCGCCGCTCACCGCGTCACGGCCCTGCTTGCGCTCGCGGGCGTAGCCCAGTGCCTGCTGGTAGGCGCGCTCGCCGAGGGCGACACCCTGCAGGCCGACGCCCATGCGGGCCTCGTTCATCATCACGAACATGTACTCGAGGCCGCGGTTCGGCTCGCCCAACAGGTAGCCGACGGCGCCGCCGTTGTCGCCGAAGGCGAGCACGGCGGTCGGACTGGCGTGGATGCCGAGCTTGTGCTCGATCGAGACGCAGTGGGCGTCGTTGCGCTCACCAAGCGAGCCGTCGGCATTGACCAGGAACTTGGGCACCAGGAACAGCGAGATGCCGCGCACCCCGGCCGGCGCATCCGGCAGACGGGCGAGGACGAGATGGACGATGTTGTCCGTCATGTCGTGGTCGCCGTAGGTGATGAAGATCTTCTGGCCGAAGACGCGGTAGCTGCCGTCGGCCTGCGGCTCGGCGCGCGAGCGGATCAGCGCCAGGTCGGAGCCGGCCTGCGGCTCGGTCAGGTTCATCGTGCCGGTCCACTCGCCGGTGATCATCTTTTCCAGGTAGATCGCCTTCAGCTCGTCGCTGGCGCAGGTGAGCATCGCCTGGATGGAGCCGCCGGTCAGCATCGGGCACAGCGAGAAGGCCATGTTGGCCGAGGCGGTCATTTCCTTGACCGCAATGCCGAAGGTTTCGGGCAGCCCCTGGCCGCCGAAGTCGACCGGCATGGCGAGACCGTTCCAGCCGCTGTCGCAGAAGGCCTTGTAGGCATCCCTCCAGCCTTCCGGTGTGGTGACGCCATCGGGACCGAGCTTGCAGCCCTGGGTATCGCCGATCCGGTTGAGCGGAGCGAGGACCCCGCCGGTGAATTTGGCCGCTTCGTCGAGAATGGCGTCGGCCATGTCGGGCGTCGCCTCCTCGTAGCCGGGCAGTTGCGCGATTTCGGACAGGCCGACGATCTCGTCCATCACGAAACGCATTTCCTTCACGGGCGCGCAGTAATCACTCATTTCTTCCTTCTCCTGGAATGTTCAGTCAAACGCGTTCGAAAATGCCGGCGGCACCCGTCGGACGGATGTTGCGGTTCAGCCAACGATCTGCTCGCGCATCGCCTTCTTGTTGAGCTTGCCGACGCTGGTCTTGGCCAGCCCTTCGACGAAGCGCACCTGGTCTGGAATCGCGTAGCGCGAGATTTGGCCGGTGTCGGAATACTTCTGTACGTGACGCCTGATGTCCTCGAGGGTGGCAGCCTGGCCTTCCTTGAGCACGATCAGCGGCAGAGGACGCTCGCCCCACTTGTCGTCCTTGATGCCGATCACCGCCACTTCGTTGACTGCGGGATATTCGGAAATGATGCTCTCAAGTTCCAAGGACGAAACCCATTCGCCGCCGGTCTTGATGACGTCCTTCATGCGGTCGGTGACCTGCAGGCAGCCGGCTGCGTCGATCACGCCGA
>DAOMFF010000172.1:1578-3859 GCA_035429665.1 Azonexus sp. | reverse complement strand
GCCCTTGAAGAGTGGCGGAGATCGCCCACGCCTGCCGAAATGCATGGTGGGCATGCCCATGAGATCCACGAGCAGTTTGTCAGACGTGCGAGCCGAGTATTTCCCGAGGATCAAGCGAGCGCGTGGTCGCGACTCGATCGTGCAGTGTTCAATCACCTGATGTCTCAACTGATTTACCGGCATAACTACAGTGCGATCAGCAATGAAATGCTTCAGGAAGTCCGAACCGAGATGATCAAGATCGTCAAAGGGCTAACTGGCAACTGAGGGCACCAATCCGTTCCCGAACATAGTTTGGATCAAGCTGTTTGCTAGCGTTGGCAACGTAGCTCGTTCCGGGCAGAAAGCGGCAAAGAACATTGGTCCGAGGAGCGGGCCGACAGACCAAAGGGGCGAGCGACCAGTGTCTGATAAATTATCTGCCGTTCGGGCAGCTTGATTTTTCGGGGCTGCTAAGGCCGGATGTGGCCGGCATCTGCCCGATGCCAGACGATTACTGCATCGAAGGACAGAACCCGACCCGCTACAGCCATTCGGCTCTGCCCGATCTGAGCGGCAGGTTTCTGGGTGGTGCGGCTTCTAAAAACTATGGGCTTTTGCTTTTTTGGCGCCCAATCCAGCACAACATGCTCAACGCATGTCGAACAACTCCTGATGAAAGTCGGCCTGAGCCAAGCCCTTCGCAGTGAAGCCCTCGCACAGCGTCTGGCCAAAATTTGCAGGGCCGCAGAACCATATGTCCGCGTCAGACCACTCCGGCACCGCCGTACAGATGCGCGACACGTCTAACCGGCCATCGCGTTTGGTGAAAAACACATGCAAGTTCACGCCTGCTGCTTTGGCATCACGCTGCAGGCGGCTGATGAAGCTCTCATCGGGCGCTGCGGTGCTGTAGAACAAATCGACTATCCGGCCGTTCGGCTCCACCGCCAGCGATCTCATACGTGCAATGAAGGGCGTGATACCTATTCCGCCTGCAACCCAGATCTGCCGCGGCTTATCGCTCGCAAAAGCAAAGCGGCCATAAGGCCCCTCGACGGTGACAAGGTCGCCGATATGCAGCAATTCCGGCAGACGCTCAGTGTAATCGCCAATCCCTTTGATCAGGAAGAACAGCCTGCCGTCACCTGTCCAACTCGACGAGATCGTGAATGGATGAGCGCCCTCGGCCGGATCGAAGGTAACGAAGGCAAACTGCCCTGCCTCGTGCCCGGGCCAACGGTCCTTGAATCCAATGCCGACCTTCAACACCCGGTTGTCCGGAAACTGCAGCAGTTCGTCAATCTCACCCACCACCTTGCGGTGATGCCCGACCTTGCGCAACACCGACATCATGGCACCGACGCTGCCGCCCGCCATCAGCAAGGCCATGACCGGCCCTAGGCCCTCCATCCAATAGCCGATGGGCATCAGCATCACCGAGTGGAAGACGAGAAATAGATAGACGATGGCGAGCAGACGGTGAGTCTTGAAAAATAGCCTGTACGGGAAACGCTTTACCAGCGCCAGCACGATGAGCACGACGGCGGCGTAAAAAGCCCATTCGCCTATGGTCTCGGCCAGTCCCCGCTGCTGCTGAATGAAGCGCAGAAGGGGATCAGTCTGCTCTTGGCGCGGACCGCGCACCGGTTTGACCAACCAACCCCACCCCACCGCCCACTTCGTGCCCTGCGCCCACAGCCAGTGAATGAGCGCAATCACCAGCCCGGTTATGCCCAACCATTTGTGCAGTCGGTAGGCTTTGTCCATTCCACCCAGCAGTGGTTCTAGCCGTACCGGACGCAGCGCAAGCATCAGGCCAACACTCATCACGCCGATACCGATGATGCCGGTGTAGTTGATCGCCGCCGTGCGTAGCGCGAAATACTCGTAACCGTTCGGTAATAGCGGATCAGCCATCCACCAGAGCAGGCTGAGCAGCACGATCAGTCCAGCGTACGCCAGCTTGATTTTCTTCATCGTGTTTCTCCACGCACCGCCTTCGTATTGAACATATAAAACTTATCAGAAACTCTACTCCATTCACATTGTATTGCTGTGCAGCAGGGTGTCGGGCGGTTTTCCATGCAAAACAGCCATCCAGATGGCTGCCCTCCCGTAGCTTTAAATTTCCGCTCTTGGCGAAACTGAGACCTTAGGACCGACAGTATGTGCCAGCTCAAGTCATGACCTCTGCAATGGCGATACCAGAGCCCGGCCGACAGCGGATCGAAGCCGAGTACGCTCTGCAGCAGCAGGGCATGGGCGGCGAGTTGCTGCTCCATCTCGGCCTGATCGACGG
>DAOMFF010000172.1:0-1478 GCA_035429665.1 Azonexus sp. | reverse complement strand
GCGACATTGATCAGCATGGCATCGACGATCAAGCAGTCGCCAGGGGAAATGCTGCACTTTCTAGCGGCCAGTGCCGCGATCGTCGCCTGCATGGCGGTGATCTATCTTTCCCTTGTCTACGCCGAGCCGATTCTCCGCAAGATCGGCAGACAGGGCATCGACGCGGCGACGCGGATTGTCGGGTTCTTCGTTGCCGCCATGGGCATGGACCTGATCTTCAATGGTGCGCTCGAGTTTCTCGAGCCGTATAAGAATGTCGCAAAGCTTGCGGTCGGAACCTGGCCCGAACGGTTCACGATTTTTCCGCTAACATTCTGGCGCTGGCCTCATTGAGAGACAAGCGAACGGCGGAGAGGACTGGCTCCTGCTCCAGTCCCCTCCGCTCGGCGATCCGACCTAGCCCAGATCGACGGGAATGAAGATCCTGGCATTGCCGCGGTCGACCAGGACGGCGATGCGTTTTCCGGCCTTGCTGATCAGGTTGCGCAACTGCTCCGTACTGGAAATCGCCTCGCCGTTGACCGCGATGACGATGTCGCCCGGCTGGATGCCTGCCTTGGCGGCTGCGCCGGCGACATTCTGGACCACGACGCCGTTGCTGACATCGGAACGCCGCTGCTCTTCCGGGGTGAGCGGACGAACCACCACACCCAGGCGACCCTTGGCAGCCTCGGGGCCATCGGTGCTCGCCAGCTTCTCGTCGGCGAACTTGCCCACCTCGACATAGACCGGGCGTGTTTCACCCTTGCGCCACACCTGAAGCTTCGCCTGCTCGCCGGGCTTCATCGAAGAGACGATCGCCGGCAACTCGTTGGACGAGGCAATCTCCTTCCCGTTTATGGAAAGAATGACATCGCCCGGCTCGAGGCCGGCCTTCGCCGCCGGACTGTCCTTTTCCACCGACCCAACCAATGCCCCCGCGGGCTTCTTGAGACCGAAGGAGTCGGCGAGCGACTGATTGACCTCCTGGATGCCGACGCCGAGCCTGCCGCGCTGAACCTTGCCGTGGGTGACGATCTGCTTTTCGACGTTCATCGCCACCTCGATCGGTATCGCGAAGGAAAGCCCCTGGTAGCCGCCGCTGCGCGAGTAGATCTGCGAGTTGATGCCGATCACCTCGCCCGCCATGTTGAACAGCGGCCCGCCCGAATTGCCGGGATTCACGGCGACATCGGTCTGGATGAAGGGAACGTAGCTGCCGTCGGGCAGGGACCGCGAGAAGGCCGAGACAATGCCGGCACTGGCGCTGCTCTCGAAGCCGAAGGGCGAGCCGATGGCCAAGACCCATTCGCCGACGCGGGTGTTGGCGGCCGAGCCGATGCGGACTGCCGGCAGATCCTTCGCGTCGATCTTCAGGACGGCGACGTCGCTGGCGGTATCGAGGCCGAGAACCTTGGCCTTGAATTCGCGCTTGTCGGTCAGTTTGACGATGACTTCCTCGGCGCCGTCGACGACGTGGGCATTGGTGAGAATCGTGC
>DAOMFF010000171.1:0-3864 GCA_035429665.1 Azonexus sp. | reverse complement strand
TGCCAACCATGCCGGGACGATGACTTCCCAATCGACTCTTACACCACCTCGGGGGGCGCAACCCCGAGTAAACGCCGAATCTCGGCAGTTTGGAAATTTTTTGTAGTGGCTTGGGGACATATAGACGCAGACGGTAAAACGCCAACCCTCGATTTTGCGAGATAAGGGGAGCCTCATTGTGTTCTCCGATCGAATCGGGACACCTGTCGGGACACTAGTCAAAAAACCGTCTTTGCCAAACCTCGCCCGCAGAAAATGATAAAGCCTTGATTTTTCAGGGCTTTATCATTCGCTTAAAGCAGGTTTACCAATCCGTTGATTTCGGTTGGCGGAGACGGAGGGATTCGAACCCTCGATACAGGTTTATGCCCGTATGCTCCCTTAGCAGGGGAGTGCCTTCGACCTCTCGGCCACGTCTCCGGATCCAGACTTCAACGAAGGCGCGGATGATATAACCTCCGCGCCCTGCGGTCAAACTTGTTGATCGAGGCCGAACGTGCGGTGCAGTACGCGGACGGCCAGTTCCAGATACTTTTCGTCGAGAACGACCGATATCTTGATTTCGGAGGTGGAGATCATCTTGATGTTTATGCCTTCGTCAGCCAGCGCCTTGAACATCTGGCTGGCGACGCCCGGATGCGAGCGCATGCCGACGCCGACGGCGGATACCTTGCAGATCTTGTTGTCGCCAGTGATTTCGCGCGCACCGAGCTTTTCCTTGACGCCTTCGAGGATGACGGTCGCTTTGGCGAATTCGCCGCGATTGACGGTGAAGGACAGGTCGGTCATGCCATCGTGGCCGACGTTCTGGATAATCATGTCGACATCGATGTTGGCGTCGGCAATGGCGCCGAGGATCTGGTAGGCGATGCCCGGCTTGTCCGGAACCCCCAGCATGGTCAGCTTGGCTTCATCGCGGTTGAAGGCGATGCCGGAGATGATTGGTTGTTCCATGTTCTTGTCTTCCTCAACAGTGATCAGCGTGCCTTCCCCTTCGTCCTGGAAGCTGGAAAGAACGCGCAGTTTGACCTTGTACTTGCCGGCAAATTCGACCGAGCGGATCTGCAGCACCTTGGAGCCGAGGCTGGCCATTTCAAGCATTTCCTCGAAGGTGATGGTATCCAGCTTGCGCGCTTCCGGCACGACGCGGGGATCGGTCGTGTAAACGCCATCGACGTCGGTGTATATCTGGCACTCGTCGGCCTTCAGCGCAGCGGCCATGGCGACGGCAGAGGTGTCGGAACCGCCACGCCCCAAAGTCGTGATGTTGCCGTCCGCATCGACACCCTGGAAGCCGGCGACGACGATGACGTTGCCGGCATCGAGGTCGCGACGCATGTTGGCTTCATCGATCGCCAGAATGCGTGCCTTGGTGAAGGTAGCGTCGGTCAGCACCTTGACCTGGCCGCCGGTGTAGCTCCTGGCCTGGCAGCCGATGTCCTTGAGCGCCATGGCCAGCAGACCGATGGTGACCTGCTCGCCGGTGGACATCACCATGTCCAGTTCGCGCGGGTCCGGATTGGCCTGCACTTCCTTGGCCAGCGCGATCAGTCTGTTGGTTTCTCCGCTCATCGCCGAAACCACGACCACCACCTGGTGACCCTGAGCCTGGAACCTGGCAACGCGCTGGGCGACATTCCTGATGCGCTCGGAGTTGCCCACCGAGGTACCACCATATTTTTGAACAATCAACGCCATGAATTCATCCGGTTAAACATTGGTAACACGAAAAGAGCGCGGAATTTTACCGCACCCGCCCTATCTCCGAAGGCAAACAGCGCCTGGTACCACAGACCCAGAGGCTGGCACTAGAGATCGGCCAAGACACGCAAATGAGCACCGACACTGCGCGCCAGGGAAGTCATTACATAACCGCCCTCGAGCATGGAAACGATGCGCCCGTCGGAGAATTGCGCTGCCAGCTTCTTCATTTCGTCCGTGCACCAGGCGTAATCCTTCTCGAGCAGGGCGAGGCCGCCCATGTCGTCTTCGTAGTGCCCGTCGAAACCAGCAGAGATGAAGATCATCTGCGGCTTGAACTCCTTCAGGCGCGGCATCCAGACCTGCATGACCGCATCACGGAACTCCTCGCCACCGCTGCCTGCCGCCAGCGGCACATTACACATGTTGGCTGCCGGCTTGTCGGTGCCGCTGTATGGATAGAAGGGGTGCTGGAAGATACTGCACATCAGCACGTGATTGTCGCCGGCGAAGCAGTCTTCCGTGCCATTGCCATGATGGACATCGAAATCGATGATCGCCACGCGTTCCAGGCCATGCGCGGCAAGGGCATGGCGGGCGGCGACGGCGATGTTGTTGAAGAAGCAGAAGCCCATCGGGTTGGTGCGCTCGGCATGGTGTCCGGGTGGGCGGACGGCGCAGAAGGCATTTTCACACTCGTCGCCCATGACTAGGTCTACCGCATGACAACCGGCACCCGCAGCGCGCAGGGCAGCCTGCCAGGTGTGCGGGTTCATGGCGGTGTCCGGGTCGAGATGGACGACGCCGTGCGTCGGGGAGGCACGCTTGATACGTTCAAGGTGCGAAGCCGGGTGTACGCGCAGCAACTGCTCGAACGTGGCGAGCGGGGCGTCATGGTAGCTGAAATAGGCATCGATTCCCTGGGCAATCAGGTGATCGTTGATGGCGGTAAGACGTTGCGGACATTCCGGGTGATATGTACCCATGTCATGCAACAGGCAGTCGCGATGGGTGATGAAGGCAGTGGTCGTCACTTGTTCTCTCTCTGCGGACCGGCGCACCAGGAAGGAGCACGGCAAAACGCGATTATCGACCCAATCAGCACGCCGCTTCAAGCATTAGAATTGACTGCAACACCATTTTCCGGAAACACGCGATGTTCGCTGTCAGTCTCCCGACGCTCGCCACCAGGCCGCGCCCGCTCGACCCGGTTCTCGCCGCCGCCGGCCGCATCATCCTTGGCAAGGATCGCGAGATCCGTCAGGCCATCGCCTGCCTACTGGCTGGCGGCCACCTGTTGATCGAGGATCTGCCCGGCGTCGGCAAGACGACGCTGGCCCACGCGCTGGCGCGACTGCTCGGTCTCGCCTTCTCGCGCATCCAGTTCACCAGCGACCTGCTGCCGGCGGACATCACCGGTGTTTCGGTCTACGAGCGCCAGAGTGGCGAATTCCGCTTCCTGCCCGGCCCGGTCTTCGCGCAGATGGTGCTGGCCGACGAGATCAACCGCGCCACGCCGAAAACCCAGAGCGCACTGCTCGAAGCCATGGAAGAACGCCAGGTTACGATCGAGGGCGAGACCCGCCCGCTACCCGAACCATTCTTCGTGATCGCGACCCAGAACCCCTCGCACCAGATCGGCACCTTCCCGCTGCCCGAGTCGCAACTGGACCGCTTCCTGATGCGTATCGAACTCGGTTACCCCGACCGCAATGCCGAACGCGCACTGCTGACGGCTGGCGGCCAGCGCGCACTGGCCGATCAACTGGCGCCGATTATTGCTGCGCGCGACTTGCCATCCCTTCAGCGTGACGTCACCACGGTGCATGCTGCCGAGCCGCTGATCGACTACGTTCAGGCCCTGGTCGAAGCAAGCCGCCGTGACCCGGCCTTCCAGCATGGCCTCTCGCCGCGGGCGGGCCTCGCCCTGCTGGCAGCGGCACGCGCCTGGGCCTGGCTGGACGGACGCGACATGGTACTGCCTGACGACATTCAGGCGGTTCTGCCGGCAGTCACTCGCCATCGTCTGCGCGCGACGCAGGGAACCGCAATGGCCAAGGCCGAGGACATCTCGGCGCTGATCCGCGCGGTGCCGATCCCCTGAAACCGTGGGCATCATTGCCGACCTCAAGCGCCGGCTTTTTCGCTGGCAGAGCGACGGGA
>DAOMFF010000170.1:0-3884 GCA_035429665.1 Azonexus sp. | reverse complement strand
GGTGTCGTCGATTCGGCCGGCATCTGTGTCTTCACCACCTTTGCCTGGACACTGGCCGACATTCAGCCGCAGATTCAGGCGGCCTGCGATGGTGACTGGTCGATGGACAAGCTCAATCTGGTTGGCGAGCGCATCTGGAACATGGAGCGTCAGTACAACCTGGCAGCCGGACTCACGGCAAGGGACGACGACCTGCCACCGCGCCTGAAGACCGAGGCAGCCAAGACCGGCCCGGCCAAGGGCATGGTCAACGGCATCGACAAGATGCGGCCGGAGTACTACAAGCTGCGTGGCTGGACCCCGGAAGGCGTGCCGGAAGGCGCGACGCTGGAGCGACTGGGACTCTAGGTGGCAAGAAGGCGAGCATGCGGGGTCGCGGCGCTGGCCGCCGCCCCGCTTTTCTTTTCCAACTGGAGAGGACAAGCATGAAGCACATCATTCTCGGCAACGGGCCGGCTGGCGTGGTGGCCGCCGAAACCCTGCGCCGCGCCGCCCCGGCCGACGAAATCCTGCTCGTCGGCAACGAGGACGCGCCACCGTATTCGCGAATGGCCATCCCCTATCTGCTCGAAGGCAATATCGACGAGAGCGGCACCTATCTGCGCAAGGCCGACGATCATTTCGCCGGGCTTGGCATCGGGCAGCATCGTGGACGGGCGGTTGCGGTCAACAGCGAAAAACAGACGATTCTGTTCGACGACGGCCATTTCGAGTCCTATGACCGCCTGCTGATCGCGACCGGATCGCACCCGGTGCGCCCGCCGATTCCCGGTATCGACCTGCCGGCGGTCCAGACCTGCTGGACACTCGAGGATGCGCGGGCTATCGCCGATCTGGCACGTCCTGGCTCGCGCGTGCTGCAACTCGGTGCCGGCTTCATCGGCTGCATCATCATGGAGTCTCTGGTCAAGCGCGGTGTGCACCTGACCGTCGTCGAGCTCGGCGACCGCATGGTGCCGCGCATGATGACGCCGGAGGCCGGCAGCATGATCAAGCGCTGGGTCGAGAAGCAGGGCGTGCGCGTGGTCACCAGGGCCGGCGTGGAACGCATCGAAGAAGGCACCGGCGCGCCGCTGACGGTGATCCTGACGACCGGGGACCGGATCGACTGCGAACTGCTGATCGTCGCCGCTGGCGTCGCTCCCAATGTGGCCTTCCTCGAAGGCACCGATGTCCATGTCGCCAAGGGGGTTCTGGTCGACGACACCATGCAGACGTCGGTCCCCGGCATCTATGCGGCAGGCGACGTCGCCGAGGCGCCAGACCTCTTCTCCGGCCGCCACCTGGTGGCGGCGATCCAGCCCAATGCCGCCGATCAGGCGCGCATCGCGGCGCTCAACATGGCCGGGCAAGCGGCCCGGATGAAGGGTGTGCTGGCGATCAACGTGCTCGACTCGATGGGCATGATCTCATCGTCCTTCGGCGAATGGCAGGGCGTTGCCGGCGGCGAGGGCGTCGAGCGGGCAGACGAGGCAAGAGGGCGCTACATCAGCCTGCAGTTCGACGGCGACGTTCTGGTCGGCGCGACGGCAATCGGCCTGACCGATCATGTCGGCGCCCTGCGTGGCCTGATTCAGGCCAGGACAAGGCTCGGCGCCTGGAAAGAACGGCTCCTGGAGACGCCGACGCGTTTTGTCGAAGCGTTCATTGCCTGCCAGCGCCCGAACAGCTGAGCCGATGCGGGTTACGGTCAAGCTCTACGCGACGCTCGGCGATTATCTGCCGGCCGGCAGCAGGAACAACCGCGTCGAAGTCGAGGTCCCGGAGGGTGCCCCGGTCGGCACGGTTCTCGCGCCGTTCGCGTTACCGCCCCGGCTGACCCATCTGGTGCTGGTCAATGGCACATTCGTGCCGCCGGAGGAGCGGGCGACGAGTGTGCTCAAGGATGGCGACACGCTGGCGGTGTGGCCCCCGATTGCCGGTGGCTGATGGTCCTTTTCCCTGGAGTCGGAGCCGGATCCGGGTGATGAGCAGTACGCCGGGTGAGTTTCGCCGGGCCTTGTCAAAGGCCTTCGGTGATGCTGTGACCGAGGACGCGACCGGGCTGCTGGTTGCCGACGGCGGGGTAAGTCTTCATTTCGCCTTGACTAGCGAAACGCCGCAGTGCGTTGGTGCCCTGCAGCTTTGCGCCCTGCGGACCGAAATCACGGTTCGCCACGGCGACCACGAGGCAGCAAGCGAACTGCTCGCCCGGATTGACCGGGCGACGCAGCGCGGTGGTGGCTAGTTGATCAGCCGCCGACCCGAACGATCTCGACAGCCCGCAGCGGAACCTGGTAATCGGCCGCCAGTTGGGCTTTCGCGAGTTCCTCGACAGCCTGGCCCTCGGGCACGACGAAATGACGGGCGCCGGTGTAGTCCATCGGAATGCCTGCGCGATCCTGCGTGATACGGTAGTAGATCTTGAAGTTCATTGCTGTTTCCTTATATCGCTTGACCTGCGCGCGCAGTATAACCAGTTGTTGCTGCACTGCAATATGAAATAATTCACGCTTGGCATCAGACAATCCGGCGAACGGTTGACCCCGCAGGCTGCCGGGCACGCAGGCGTGAGGTGCGCAGACACCCGAACAGGACTACCGACGGGGCGCCGCGTCTGCCTCCGCTCCGCAGGTTCGCGTCCCCGATCAGGCGGCCGGCTGTCCGGAGACGTAGGTCGCGATGTCGACCGTGTCGATCTGCTCCGGTTTCATGAAGCGTTCGGCATACTCGCGGTACACCCCGGAGCGCAGGAAAAGATCGAACAGTTCCGGATCGATGTGCTGATCCTTTTTCATGAATGACATGATCTTGATCGCCTCGGACAGCGTCTTGCCCTTCTTGTACGGACGGTCAACCGCCGTCAGCGCCTCGAAGATGTCGGCGATCGCCATCATGCGGGCGACCGGACTCATCTCGTCCCTGACCAGCCGCCGCGGATAGCCGGTACCATCCATCTTTTCGTGGTGGCCGGCGGCGATTTCCGGAACGGTGCGCAAGTGCTTGGGGAAAGGCAACTGGCTGAGCATGATCAGCGTCTGCACGATGTGCTCGTTGATCTTGTAGCGCTCTTCTTCCGACAGCGTGCCGCGGGCGACGCCAAGGTTGTAGAGTTCGCCCTTGTTGTAAAGCGCCTCCGGAACGTCCATCCGGAAACCCCACTTGTTGTCGGCGGGCATCCGATCCCGCGCTGCCCGTTCGAAAAGATGCTCCGGGCGGTCGGCCAGAAGTGGCTCGACCACGGGCAGATCGGGCGTGGGTGTGCGCGCCTTGCGCTCCTTTTCCTCATGCGAAATGCCGATCCGGTCGTCGAGTGTCCGTGTCCATGTCCGCGCGGCGATTTCCTTCAGCCGTTCCAGCTTTTCGGGCGCCATGAACTCACCGCCTTCATTGCACCCGGCAACGAAGGCAAAGTCGTCGTCGAGTCCGGCCAACTTCCGTGCAAGTTCGGCACGCGCCTCAACTTCCGGCTTGCCAGTGGCGATGGCTTTCAGGCAAGCGATTTCGGCATCGCGTTTCAAGACCTCGAAACGCATGCGTACCTCGTGGATGCGGTCATACAGGGTTTCCAGCTTGGTTGCCTTGTCAACCACATATTCCGGCGTCGTCACCTTGCCGCAGTCGTGCAGCCAGGCGGCGACGTGCACCGCTTCCCATTCCTCCGCGTCAAGCTGAAAATCCTTGAATGGTCCGCTGGTTTCGGCACACGCGGCATGCGCCAGCATCTTGGTCAATTCCGGAACGCGCGCACAGTGTCCGCCGGTATACGGGCTCTTGGCGTCGATGGCGCCAGCGATCAACTGGATGAAGGCTTCGAACAGCATCTTCTGGGCCTTGATCAGCTCCTTGCTCTCGAGCGAGACGGCGACCGATCCGGACAGCGCCGCGACGAAGCTGAGGCGGGC
>DAOMFF010000169.1:0-3896 GCA_035429665.1 Azonexus sp. | reverse complement strand
GGCATCGGGGAGAGCAGGTACTTCGAGAGGTCGGGTGGCAGCTTCTCGGGCATCAACGCGAGCAGTTCCGCAGCGCGGGCGCTCATCACCATGAAGCTGGCGTGGGCACCCCAGTGGAAGAGGACGTACCGGGTCTTGCGGCGCTCGACCTGCAGCGTGAATTCCTCGCCGTTGCAGGTTCCGTTGAACAGCGACTCGCCCAGCTTCCAGTCGGAGCGGATCTCGTAGTTCTCCCCCTTGTACTCGACGTGGTAACCTCCCTGGATCGGCCGGGCAATGACCATATGCTTTTCGTTGCCGCGTCGGTGCAGGCGCACCACGCACCATTTGTCGCTGACGATGCGCTCGTGGCCCTGCAACTGGCCGGAAACGGAAGCACCCCGGTCAGTGTAGGCGCGATAGACGTAGGCGGCCACGGATACCAGCAGCACCGGGTCATCGTGCGGCACCATCGAGGCATCGAAGCCCTTGGGGTATTCCTCGCCAATAAAGCCGGTATTGAAATTACCGGACTGGAAACGCGGATGCTGCATCAGCGCGGCCTGGAACGGGATGTTCGAGGAGATGCCGCGGATCACGAAGGCATTCAGCGCGTCACGCATGCGGGAGATGGCCTGCTCGCGGGTGGCGCCATGGACGATCAGCTTGGAAATCATCGAGTCGTAGAACATCGAGATTTCGCCGCCCTCATAGACGCCGGTATCGACCCGCACCTGACCCGGAATCTCCTTCGGCGGCTGGAACTTGATCAGACGACCGGTGGACGGCAGGAAGCCGCGGAACGGGTCTTCGGCGTTGATCCGGCATTCCATGGCCCAGCCATTCAGTTGCACCTGATCCTGTGTCAGCGGCAGCTTTTCGCCGGCGGCGACGCGGATCATCAGTTCGACGAGGTCGACACCGGTAATCAGTTCGGTGACCGGATGTTCCACCTGCAGGCGGGTGTTCATCTCCAGGAAGTAGAAACTCTTGTCGGCGCCAACCACGAACTCGACCGTCCCGGCCGATTCGTACTGCACGGCACGGGCCAGAGCCACGGCCTGCTCGCCCATCGCCTTGCGCATTTCCGGATCAACGAAAGGCGACGGCGCTTCCTCGATCACCTTCTGGTGACGGCGCTGGATCGAACAGTCACGCTCGTTTAGGTAAACGTAGTTGCCGAAGGAATCACCGAGTACCTGGATTTCGATGTGGCGCGGTTCCAGAACGTACTTTTCGATGAAGACGCGGTCGTCGCCGAAGGCATTCCTGGCTTCGCTGACGCAGGAGGAGAAGCCTTCGTGCGTTTCCTTGTCGTTGAAGGCAACGCGCAGACCCTTGCCGCCGCCGCCGGCGGAAGCCTTGATCATCACCGGGTAACCAATACCCTGCGCGATCTTGACCGCCTCGTCCGGACCGGAAATGGCTTCGTTGTAACCGGGAATGGTATTGACCCTGGCTTCGAGCGCCAGCCTCTTGGATTCAATCTTGTCGCCCATCTTGCCGACGGAGTAATGCTTCGGACCGATGAACTTGATCCCGTCCTCTTCCAGACGCCGCGAGAACTCGGCGTTCTCGGACAGGAAGCCGTAGCCCGGGTGGACCGCCTCGGCACCAGTCTGCTTGCAGGCGTCGATGATCTTGTCCATGACCAAGTAGGATTCCTTCGACGCGGCCGGGCCGATGCAGACGGCTTCGTCGGCCAGATCGACGTGCAGGGCGTCCTTGTCAGCCTCGGAATAGACGGCGACCGTGGCGATGCCCATCTTGCGGGCGGTCTTGATGACGCGGCAGGCGATTTCACCGCGGTTTGCAATCAGGATTTTCTTGAACATTTTTTGTATTCCTCCCTGGCGCTTACAGCGGAATGTTGCCGTGCTTGCGCCACGGGTTGTCGAGTTTCTTGTCGCGCAGCATGGCCAGCGAACGGGCGATGCGCTTGCGCGTGGCGTGCGGCATGATGACGTCGTCGATGAAGCCACGGGCACCGGCCACGAACGGGTTGGCGAATTTTTCCTTGTACTCGGCTTCACGTCCAGCCAGCTTGGCAACGTCGTTCTTTTCTTCGCGGAAGATGATCTCGACCGCGCCCTTCGGTCCCATGACGGCGATTTCCGCCGACGGCCAGGCGAGGTTGACGTCGCCGCGCAGGTGCTTCGACGACATGACGTCATAGGCGCCGCCGTAGGCCTTGCGGGTAATCACGGTGACCTTGGGCACGGTGCATTCGGCGTAGGCGTAGAGCAGCTTGGCGCCGTGCTTGATGATGCCGCCGTATTCCTGCGTGGTGCCCGGCATGAAGCCCGGCACGTCGACGAAGGTGACGACCGGAATGTTGAAGGCGTCGCAGAAGCGGACGAAACGGGCGGCCTTGATCGACGACTTGATATCCAGACAGCCGGCCAGCACCAGCGGCTGATTGGCGATGAAACCGACCGGATGGCCGTCGATGCGTCCGAAGCCGATGATGATGTTCCTGGCGTAGTCGGGCTGCAACTCGAAGAAGTCGTTGTCGTCGACCACCTTGATCAACAGTTCCTTCATGTCGTAGGACTTGTTGGTGTTGTCCGGAACCAGCGTGTCGAGCGAGTAATCCATGCGGCCGGCCGGATCGTTGGTCGGCGTGTGAGGCGGCTTTTCCCTGTTGTTGGCCGGAATGAAATTCATGAAGCGACGCAGCATGGAGAGGGCTTCGACGTCGTTCTCGAAGGCGAGGTCGGCGACGCCGGACTTGCTGGTGTGGGTGATGGCGCCACCCAGTTCCTCGGCGGTAACGTCCTCGTGGGTGACAGTCTTGACCACCTCCGGACCGGTCACGAACATGTAGGACGAGTCCTTGACCATGAAGATGAAATCGGTCATCGACGGCGAGTAGACCGCGCCACCGGCACAGGGACCCATGATCAGCGAAATCTGCGGCACGACGCCGGAAGCCATGACGTTGCGCTGGAAGACGTCAGCGTAGCCGCCGAGGGAGGCGACGCCTTCCTGGATGCGCGCGCCGCCCGAGTCGTTGAGGCCAATCACCGGAGCGCCGACCTTCATTGCATGATCCATGACCTTGCAGATCTTCTCGGCGTGGGTTTCCGACAGCGAGCCGCCGAAGACCGTGAAGTCCTGCGAAAAGACGAAGACCAGCCGGCCGTTGATCGTGCCGTAGCCGACGACAACACCGTCACCCGGGGTCTTTTCCACCTGATCCATGCCGAAATCGACGCAGCGGTGCTCCTTGAACATGTCCCATTCCTCGAAGGAATCCGGGTCGAGCAACAACTCGATACGTTCGCGGGCGGTCAGCTTGCCCTTCTTGTGCTGGCTGTCAATACGCTTCTGGCCGCCGCCGAGGCGGGCCAGTTCACGTTTTTTTTCCAGCTGGCGGATGATGTCGATCATAGAAAACTCCCTCAGTGGTTCGGGTAATTCGAATCAGTGTTTCAGATAGTCGAGCAGCACATAGGCTGCGGCCGCCGGGGTCGTATGCCCCTGTTCGACGGACCGGGTCAATGCCGGCAGGTTTTCCTGCACGCGCGGGTGATGACGGAAATGCCGGCGCAACCCGGAATCGATCAGTTGCCACATCCAGCTCAGGGCCTGATGTTGGCGCCTGGCGGCAAATTCGCCGGTCGGGGTCAGCGCCACCTGGTATTTCTCCACCTGCGCCCAGAACTCGGTTATGCCTTCCTTGTGCAAGGCGGACAGCGTGATCACCGGTGGCGCCCAGTTGGGTGAGGCCGGGCGCAGCATGTGCAGCGCATTGCGCCACTGTGCACGGACGACAGCCGTTGCCCGCGGGTCGATGTCGGCCTTGTTGATGACCACCAGGTCGGCGATCTCGACGATGCCCTTCTTGATCGCCTGCAGGTCGTCGCCGGCATTCGGCAACTGCAGCAGGCAGAACATGTCGACCATGCCGGCCA
>DAOMFF010000168.1:0-3930 GCA_035429665.1 Azonexus sp. | reverse complement strand
GGGCCGAGAACGATTCCTCGCGCAGGCGCACCAGCAGATCCGGAATCGGGATCTTGACCGGGCAGACCTCGCCGCAGGCGCCGCACAGCGACGAAGCCGTCGCCATCGTCGCCGTCGCTTCCAGCCCCAGCATGTGCGGCGAGATGATCTTGCCGATGGGGCCGGGGTAGGTCGTGCCGTAGGCGTGGCCGCCGATGCGCGTATAAACCGGACAGTGGTTCATGCAGGCGCCGCAGCGGATGCACTGCAGGGTCTTGCGCAACTGCTCGTCGGCATAGGCCTGGCTGCGGCCGTTGTCGAGCAGCACCAGGTGCACTTCCTGCGGGCCGTCCTTCTCGCCCGGCTTGCGCGGGCCGGAGATCATGTTGAAGTAGGTCGAGATGTTCTGGCCGGTGGCCGAGCGGGTCAGCAGCGAGAGCAGCGGCGGCACGTGTTCGAGCTTTTCGACGATCTTCTCGATGCCGGTGATCGCGATGTGCACCGGCGGCGTGGTGGTGCACATGCGCCCGTTGCCTTCGTTTTCCACGAGACAAAGGGTGCCGGTCTCGGCGACGGCGAAATTGACGCCGGAAAGGCCGATGTCGGCTTCGAGGAATTTCCGGCGCAATACGTTGCGGCCGATCTGGATCAGCGCATCGACGTTGTCGGTGTAATCGACGCCCGGCACCTTGTCGGCGAACAGGCGGGCAATTTCCTCCTTGGTCTTGTGGATCGCTGGCATGATGATGTGCGAGGGCTTCTCGCCGGCGAGCTGGACGATGTACTCGCCCATGTCGGACTCCAGCGCGCCGATGCCGGCCGCCTCGGCGGCGTGGTTGAGCTCGATCTCCTCGCTGACCATCGACTTGCCCTTGACCATCAGCTTCGCCGAGTGCCGCTTGCAGATGCCGAGGATGATCTCGTTGGCTTCGTCCGGGGTTTCCGCCCAGTGAACCGTGATGCCGTTCTTTGTCAGATTCGCTTCAAGCTGCACCAGCAACTCAGGCAGCCTGGCGAGGTTGTACTGGCGGATGCGCTCACCCAGCGTGCGCAGGCTTTCCAGTTCCTCGGCGTCCGGGAACTGGGCGGCGCGCTTGCTCATCAGGAAATCCATCGCGCCGCGGAAGCTCTGGCGCAGGAAGGGATTGTCGACGACGGCCTTTGACCGCGCGCGGAAGCCTTCGCTGGGTTTGAAGTGAATGGGCTGGGCGTTCATTGTTCGTCTCCCATCAGCAGAACCACCAGTTCTTTCGGGCCGTGGGCGCCGTAAGCCAGCGTCTGCTGGATGTCCGCCGTTTTCGAGGGGCCGGAAATCAGCAGGGCATTGGTCGGAAGACCCGCTTTCCAGCCTTCCAGTTCGATGGCTTCGTGAAACGTGTTGTAGATATTGGCGGCGTCGAGCAGTACGACATGCAGCGGCGGTACCAGCGACATCAGGCGCGGCTCGTCGGCATCGGGCCAGAGGATCAGCGTGCCGGTTTCGGCAATGGCGGCGCGGGCGGCAGTCAGCGCGGCCGGGGTGTCGTTGAACATGGCCGGCTTCCAGCTTTCGATGGCTTGCACATAGCCACGGCAGTCGATTCCCAGTGCCGGCAGTTCGGCCAGGGCACGAGCACCGTGGACGCTCCCCGGCGCAACCAGCAACGCACCGATCTGCCTTGCCGCCAGCACTTCATGCAGTTTCTGCATCCAGCCGCCGCGTGCAACCGGGTGTACCTCGGCATGGGCCAGTTCGATGCAGTGGCGGAAGCGCTTCGTCTTGTCGGCACCGGTCTCCGCGGTGCGATGCGTCGCGTACCAGCCGGCGACGTCGGGGAGGTCGCCCGCGGTAGACGGCGCGCCAGCCTTCAATTTGGCAAGAATGCGGTCACGGGCGCTCATTGGGTGGTCCTCCGCAGCAGGAAGCTGGCGATGTGTTCGCCGGGCAGGGTCGGTGCGGCGCGACCTTCCTGCCTGTCCTTCCAGGCGGCGTGGCCGAGGATGTTCATCAGGCAGCCGCAATCGGCGCTGACGACGCGCTCGGCGCCGGTCGCCTTGAGCGACTTGACCTTGTCCTCGACCATGGCGCCGGAAATTTCCGGCTGCTTGATCGAAAAGGTGCCGCCGAAACCGCAGCATTCGGATTCGTGATCCTGCTGCGCGACCCTGACCTTGCCGAGGCCGTCGAGCAGCTTGCGCCCGGTGAGATGGACGCCCATCTCGCGGCGGGCCGAGCAGGCGGTATGGAGCACGACGGTGCACTCGCCGCCCTTGTCTTCAGGCTGCCAGCCCAGCACTTTGACGAGAAATTCGGTGAATTCGTAGATACGTGCCGCGAGCGCCTCGGCCTGCACCTTGCGTGCCGGGTCGGCGGCGAACAGCGTCGGGTAATGGTGCTTGATCATGCCGGCACACGAGCCGGAAGGAACGACGACCGGCCAGTCGTTGGGAAACAGGGTGAGCGTGTGCGCGGCCACCTTGCGCGATTCGTCGGGGAAACCGCTGGTATGGGCGGGTTGACCGCAGCAGGTCTGTTCTTTCGGAAAATGGACACGGATTCCTTCACGTTCGAGAAGGGTGATGGCGTCCATGCCGGCACCGGGGAAGAACTGGTCGATCACGCAGGTGGCGAAGAAATAAATATCGCCCGGGCGCTGTGCGGGACTTCCTTGCTCGCTCATATTGTCTCCTGTGGTCAATTGGTCAAACCAATCCATCACTTGCAAGAAATGTACGATACATCCCATGCTTGATCAATCATATAAGGGTTTTTCCGGAGATTGCGCTTTGCCGGTCGGCTGACTAAAATGCGTGGTCTTACCAATCGACTGGTTCATTTTGCCCATGCTGCAAAGCAAGTTGCAGGTCCCGCGTATTTCCGATGCCGTCGCCTCGTCGCTCGAGCGCCGCATTCTGGAAGGCTCGCTCAGGCCCGGCGATCGTTTGCCGCCGGAGCGTGAGCTGGCGATCGAACTGGGTGTCTCGCGCCCGTCTTTGCGTGAAGCCATCCAGAAGCTTGCCTCCAGGGGGCTGGTGCAGAGCCGCCAGGGCGGCGGTACGTATGTGACCGATCGTCTCGAGTCGAGGTTCTTCGATCCCTGGCAGGACATGCTGGGGGAGCATCCCAATCTGCGCGAGGACATGCTCGAATTCCGCCGCATGCTCGAAGGGCAGGCCGCCGAATGGGCTGCCGAACGCGCGACAGAGGCCGACCAGACGCGCCTCGACCAGGCTTTTGCGGCGCTCAACGAAGCTTTCCTGGCCGATGATCTGGAAACCCGTTCGCGCGCCGACATCGCCTTTCATCAGGCCATCGGCGAAGCCTCGCACAATGTGCTGGTCGGGCATCTCTCGGCGACCTTGCTGCGTCTGATGCACGACAACATCCGCCTGAACCTCGGCGAATTGAGGAGCATTCCCGCTGCCGGTTCGCTGTTGATGCGCCAGCATGAGGCAATTCACGCCGCCATCCGCGAGCGCAAGCCGCAGGCTGCCCGCGCCGCCGCCGAAACCCATATCGATTTCGTCCGCGAAACGTTGGCGCAGTCGCTGCGCTCGGCCGCCCGGCGCGAAACGGCCGCCCGGCGTCTGCACAACGAATTTTTCCCGTCCGATTCACTTTTTTCCTGACCTGACCTACCTGAAAGGAATCCGCTTGGAGCCCCTCGTCATTCCCTTTGAAAAGCTGCGCATGACCGATGTCGAACAGGTCGGCGGCAAGAACTCGTCGCTCGGCGAGATGATCAGCCAATTGGCCGACTCCAGCGTGCGCGTGCCGGGCGGTTTCGCCACCACGGCGCTGGCCTACCGCGACTTCCTGGCCCAGAGCGGCCTCGATGACAGGATCAACGCCGCGCTCGACGCCCTCGATGTCGATGACGTCAATGCGCTCGCCGCCTGCGGCGATCGGATCCGCCGCTGGATCATGGAAACGCCGTTCCCCACCGTGTTGACCGTGGCCATTACCGAGCA
>DAOMFF010000167.1:2557-3938 GCA_035429665.1 Azonexus sp. | reverse complement strand
AGGTCGGGCTGACCGTCGAGATCAGCGTCGCCAGTTGCAGGCCGGCCTTGAGGAACGAAAGCTGGCCGTGGTATTCGAGGCCGTCGAAGCGCCAGGCGTGTTCGGGCAGGCCGAGGGCCGTCAGATGACCGGCGGCAAAAGTACCCTGGAAAGCGATGTTGTGCACCGTCACCACGCTGGCCGCGCCGCCGTCGTAATGCAGCCAGGCGGGCGCGAGCGCGGTCTGCCAGTCATTGAGGTGGACGACGTCCGGCTGCCAGCCGAGCGGCGATGCGCTCTGGCCGAGCAGCGCGGCGACCCGCGACAGCATGCCGAAACGGATGGCGTTGTCCGGCCAGTCAAGGCCGAGCGCATCGACGTAGGGATTGCCGGAGCGCGCGAACAACTCCGGGCAGTCGAGCAGGATCAACGGCAGGCCGTTGACTTCGGCGGCGAGCAGGCGCGCCGGCGGCAGGGCTGGGGCGAGCGCCGGTAATTCGGCGATGACGGTGGCCCCGGGGAATGCCTTGTGCAAGGCGGGATAGGCCGGAATCAGCACCCGGATGTCGTGTCCGGCACGGCGCAGCGCCGCCGGCAGGGCGGCGGCGACATCGCCAAGACCGCCGGTGCTGACCCGGGGGGCCATTTCCGAGGTGGCAAAGAGGATCGAGAGTCCGCTCAAATCATCAGGTTCTCAGGGCGGCGAGCAGGCCGCGCGTCGAGGCGTCGAAGGCCGCGTCGTCGCCGGCCCCGTCGAGCACCGGCGTCAGCCGGCTGGCGAGTTGCTTGCCGAGTTCGACGCCCCACTGGTCGAAGGAATTCAGGTTCCACAGAACGCCGAGGCAGAACACCTTGTGCTCGTAGAGTGCCAGCAACTGGCCCAGCGTGTAGGGATTCAGTGCTGGCAGAACGAGCGTGGTCGACGGCTGGTTGCCGGGGAAGACCTTGTACGGAACGAGCGCTTCCGGCACGCCGGCGGCGCGGGCCTCGGCGGCGGTCTGGCCGAAGGCGAGCGCGGCCGATTGCGCCAGACAGTTGGCAAGCAGCGCCGCATGATGCCCGCCGGGCAGCGGAAAGTCGCTTTCGCGCAGCGCAATGAAATCGCAGGGAATGGTCTGGCCACCCTGATGGAGCAATTGATAGAACGAGTGCTGGCCATTGGTTCCCGCTTCGCCCCAGAGCACCGGACAGGTCCCGACCCCGACCGGCTCGCCGTCGCGGTCGGTCTGTTTGCCGTTGCTTTCCATTTCAAGCTGCTGCAGGTAGGCCGGCAACAACGCCAGCGACTGGCTGTAGGGCAGGACGGCTGCGGTCGACGCGCCGAGGAAGTCGGTATTCCACACGGTCAGCAGAGCCAGCGTCAGCGGCAGGTTGGCGGCTGCCGGCGCCTCGACGAAGTGCC
>DAOMFF010000167.1:0-2457 GCA_035429665.1 Azonexus sp. | reverse complement strand
CGGGCGGTGCGCGCGTTGGTCAGCGTCTCGAGCGTCGTGAAGGTCTTGCTGGCGATCACGAACAGCGTCGTGCGCGGGTTGAGGCGGGCGAGCAGCGGGGCGATGTCGGCGCCATCGATGTTGGCAACGAAATGGACATTGAGGTCCGGCTGCTGGTAGGCGGCCAGTGCCCTGACCGCCATGCGCGGGCCGAGGTCGGAGCCGCCGATGCCGATATTGACGACGTCGGTGATGTGCTCGCCGGCAAAACCGCGCCACTTGCCGCTGTGGATGCTTTCGCAGAACTTCTGCAGGCGCTCGAGGACGACGCGCACTTCGAGCGGCTCCTGCTTGTCGGTACGCAGCGCCATGTGGCGCACGGCGCGGCCTTCGGTGTGATTGATCGGTTCGCCAGCCACCATTTTCCGCTTCCAGCCCTCGACGTCACTGGCGTCGGCCAGCGCGTGCAGCAGCGCCAGCGTTTCGGCATCGATGCGCTGCTTGGAAAAATCGAGAAGCAGCCCGTCATGACGCAGCGAAAAGCGTTCGAAGCGTTGCACGTCGGCGGCGAACAGTTCACGCAGATGCTCCGGGCGCACGGCTTCGGCGTGGGCGGCGAGGGCGCGCCAGGCCGGGGAGTCGACAATTCTCATAGCCAGATCATCAGGCCGGTTTCGAGCCTGTGGATCAGGTCCGGATGCGACGGAAAGATGCGGATCCGGTATTCGAGCTTGCCGCAACTCTCCGGGGTCAGGTCGATGGCGTAAAGCAATTCGCCACTGTCGGTAACTCCCCGGGTGCTCAACGGATAGTGACGGGCGCGCCTGCTGAACGTGCCTTGCGGACCGGGGCGACCGATCAGCGCCTCGACGGTGACGTCTTCCGGACGCAGTCCGTTGAGCTGGACGGCGACCTGGAGATGCAGCGACTTGCCGAAGTTGAGACGGCGCTCGGGCATGTCGAGACGGTGCAGGCGTACGCCGGGCCAGGCGCCACGCACCCTTTCCTTCCACTCGGCCACTGCGCGGGCGACGGCGAATTCGTTCTTGGCGTAGCGTCGACCGTGCACGGTGGCCGGCGCATAGAATTTCTTCGCGTACTCGGCAACCATGCGGATGACGTTGAATTGCGGCGCGATGGTCTTGATCGACTGCTTGGCCATCGCCACCCATTCCGGGGAATAGCCCATCGGACCGGTGCGGTAGTAGGTCGGGATGACACGGTCCTGGAGCAGTTCGTAGAGTGTGCGGGCTTCCTCGGCATCGCGCTGGGCTTCGTTGAGATGCCCGGGGGCGGGCTTGATCGCCCAGCCGTTGGGCACGTCGCCACTGTCGTCATAACCTTCGCCCCACCAGCCGTCGAGTATCGAGAGGTTGAGGGCGCCGTTCATTGCCGCCTTCATGCCGGAGGTGCCTGAGGCTTCGAGCGGATAGATCGGATTGTTGAGCCACACGTCGACACCGGCGACAAGAGAGCGCGCCAGGTGCAGGTCGTAGCCCTCGACGAGCAGGATGTGGCCCTCGAACTCGGGGCGCCTGGCCATCTGCGTAATCATGCGCATGATTTCCTGGCCCGGATGGTCGGCAGGATGCGCCTTGCCGGCAAACAGAAAAAGCACCGGCATCCCTGCCTGCGCGACGATCTCGGCCAGCCACTCGGGATCCTGGAAGAGCAGTCCGGCGCGCTTGTAGGTCGCGAAACGACGGGCAAAGCCGATGGTCAGGACATTAGGGTTTTTCGGATCGGCATACTTGAGCAGGCGGTCGAGGTGGGCCAGCGAACCCCGGTTGCGCTGGTGCTGTTCGCCCAGGCGGTCGCGGACCAGTTGCAGCAACAGCGATTTCAACTGCTGGCGGATGCTCCAGAAGGTCTGGTCGGGAATCTTCGTGATCCCTTCCCAGTTGGCCGCTTCGGTCTGGCGTTCGCTCCAGCCGATGCCGAGATAGCGCTCGAAGGTTTCATGCCATTCGGTGGCCAGGAAGGTCGGCAGGTGGACGCCGTTGGTCACATAGGCCATCGGGTTCTCGTCGGGGTCGATCTGTGGCCACAGATAGCGGCAGATGTCGGCGGAGACATCGCCATGGATGCGCGAGACACCATTGTGGTGGCGGGAGCCACGCAAGGCAAGGGCAGTCATGTTGAAATCGGTCTTGCCCTGTTCGACGCCCAGTCTCAGGAGTTGCTCGTAGGGAACGCCGTTCCCGTGGCACCATTCGGAGAAATAGTGGCGGATCATTTCCTCCGGGAAATGATCGTGCCCGGCCGGAACCGGTGTGTGCGTCGTGAACACGACGTTGGCGGCGACCGCCTCGACCGCCGCCGCGAATGACAGGCCGCCGCTGACCAGGCTGCGGATGCGTTCAAGGATCAGGAAGGCCGCGTGACCTTCGTTGATATGCCAGACCGACGGCTTGAGGCCGAGTGTGGCGAGGGCGCGAACGCCGCCGACGCCGAGCAGGATTTCCTGCTCGATGCGCG
>DAOMFF010000166.1:0-3940 GCA_035429665.1 Azonexus sp. | reverse complement strand
GCCTCGGTGGCCAGCGCTTCGAGCAGCACGGCGACGCCACGGGCCGAGTGTTCAAGTGCCGTCGCGTCGTCCGCGCTGAGCTTGCCGGAGCCGGTGCGCGCCCGGCGGGCCACTTCCACCAACCGTTCCGAATGCTGCAGCAGGCGGCCCCGGATTGCGTTGATCTGCTGGACGGTGGCAATCTCGGCCGCGTACAGTTCTCTGTTTGCCTCGTCACGTTCCGCTTCGGTGCTTGCCGCAGCCAAGTTGCGCAGCGCTGTCGCTTCGTTCATCGACGCCTTCCACCATTCCAGGAAGTTTGCGCGGTGATTGATCAGCGCGTTGAGCGATTCGCCCATGGCATTGATCTCGTCACGCCCGCCGACCACGGTCGCGACACGCCCGGTCGGCGTCCCGTAGGCGAGGTCGTCGAGAAGACCGGCCATCTGCCTGACCGGGCGAACGATAGTCCTGGTGATCGTCACGGCGAAAAGTGTCGCCAGGGCAATCGCCGCGGCCACGACAATGAGACCGCGCCTGATGCTTGCCTGCGAAGACTCGGTGATCTCGGCAACGCGGCCGGCCATCAACTGATCCGCCTGCGCGACGTTTTGCTGGATCAGCGGAACGACCCGGTTGGCTGCGGCATCCATCTCTCCGATCAGGTCGGCGATGATCGCGCGCCGCGACACGAGGACCAGGAAACTGCGTTGGTAGTCGCGCAGCAGGCCGGTGAGGAGCTCCTTGTCCGCATCGGCAATCGTTGCTGCGGCGATCTGCGCGCGAATGCTTCTGGCTGTCTCGACGACGTTCTGTACATAGGACTCATCGCCGCGCAGCAGGAAGTCCTTTTCCCCGCGGCGGAGTGCCAGCACGCTGGCCTCGAGGTTGGAGACGTGATGGGCGTCGAGAAGCACTTCAATGCGTTGCGCCGCATCGCGGAAAGGTCCTTTGCCACCGTCAGGGTTGCCCGTCCTGAGCACGCTATCGGCATAGGGCTCGAAGGTTCTCGTGTAGACGCCCAGTTCGGCGAGCAGTTTCTCCTTCACTGCCGGCTGGAGAGCCGAGGTCTCGACCAATTGGCGAAATTCAACGACCAGCCGGCGAACCCGATCCCGGTACATCGGGTCCCTGCGCAAGGCGAGATCCTTTTCGCTTCGGCGAATCTGGAGCAGCGTGGTATACAGACGGTCGACGTTGTAGTTCCGGGACAGATCGTGGAGGCGATGAATCCTCTCGCGGAAGTTCCCCTGGAGGCCGGAGTTCTCGTCCAGTCCCATGCTCCGCCAGGCGTCGGCCACGTTACGGAAGGCCGCCTCATAGGTCGCGGTCAGCGCCTCGAGTTCCGCGGCGGTTCGCCGTGACTGTTCATCTACTGCCGCCAGCAGAGCCACATTTTTGCGCAGGTCATGCAAGTGGAGATCGACTTTGGCCGCGAACTGCTCTTTGCGCTGGCTCAGGAAGTTCAGTTCCGCCTCCCGTGCCGCCGCCATGTTGATCTCGATCTCGAACGCCAGCGACTTGCGGCGTTCGAAGACATCGTGAAGCTGCCGATAGTCGTCGAGCACAGCGCCGAGCGTCTGCTGGTAGTGCCAGAGGACGCCGACGAACAGCAGGCCGACCAATCCAAAGCCGAGGCCAAGTTTCTCGCCGATCCGCAACTTGCTGGAATACCTTGCCACATCACACTCCTGATTGCTGAAGAACGGGGATCTCAAGCGCCATTTCGATCAGTATCCCGTGCCTTTCAGCCATCGTCAATCTGGCATCTCCAGCCTGCATGAGCAACTGGGTAACGTCGAGTTCTGGCAAGCTGGAAATGCCTGCCGTGGTGGATGGTTGAGGGGTATGAACGGCCTGATTCGGGAGTTCGTCCCGGGAAAATGTGCTTGGCGTCCATCAGCGAAAAAGGCGTCGCCCTCGCCAGTCGCCGACTCAATCACCGACCACGACGATGCCTCGGCTTCAGAACACCCGCGAGGTCCTGGCGAAACAGCTACACTTACGTCACAGCGCCGTTGCACTTCAGTTCAGAGTTGAACTCGCCTTCCCATGATCAAAGATAGTTTCTCAGCAAGCACCGAACGGCGCGGCTTCACGCCTGTTTGTTAGCTTCGGCAGCGATGGACGCCCTGCCTCCGGGCTTGCTGGCACTGGTCCTTGCGGCTCTTCTCGCCGGTGGCATCGATGCCGTTGTCGGCGGCGGCGGACTGATCCAGATACCCGCGCTGTTTGCCATTTACCCCGGAGAACAGGCGGCGACGCTCTTCGGGACCAACAAGTGCGCGAGCGTCGTCGGCACGGCCAATGCGACCTGGCGCTACGCGCGGCGGGTGAGGATGCCGTGGCGGACGATCCTGCCCGCGGCGTTTGCTGCCCTGGTCTTTTCCTATGTCGGCGCCGCCGCCGTCGCCTGGCTGCCCAGGGATGTGGTGCGCCCGCTGGTTCTCGTGATGCTTGTCGTTGCTGCGGTCTACACGCTGAAACGCAAGGATTTCGGGCAGGTGCATCGTCCGGCATACGGCGGTCGTCGCGAACTCCTGTTCGCGCTTCTCCTGGGCGGCGTCATCGGCTTCTATGATGGTTTCTTCGGGCCGGGTACGGGCAGTTTTCTGATCTTCCTGTTCGTCCGTTTCTTCGGCTTCGACTTCCTTCATGCCTCCGCCGGCGCGAAAGTGGTCAATGTCGCGACCAATCTGGCCGCCCTCGCCTATTTCCTGCCCAATGGCTACGTTCTGCCCCTTGTAGCGGCGGCGATGGCGGCGGCGAACGTCGGCGGGTCGATGGCCGGAACCTGGCTAGCACTCCGGTATGGCAGCGGACTGATACGACGGATCTTCCTGCTGGTGGTCGGAGTCCTCATCGTCCGCTTCGCCTGGGACACTGTCGCCGCGCTGTGACCGCGGCTGAAGGTCGGGGGCGGGTGTGGCGGAAGGTTATAATCGTCACATGGACAAAGAGGTATCCACGTGTTCCCGAGTCGAATTCTTCCGTACCTGCGGCTTGCGCTGACGGCCGTCGTGGCTCTTCTCCTTGCTTCCTGCGCCGGTGCGCCAGGCGGCAATGGAGTGCCGGAGCAGAACGCCGCCACGCGAACCCGGTCGACTGCCAGTCCGCGCAGCGGATTTGCCTGCTGCAATCTGCGTTACAGCGGAGACCAGCTCAGCAGTTCCAATTATGCTCACTTGCCCTTCATCGCGGTCGGAACGCCGGTGCTGATCAGGGCGGTCGACGATGCCCAGGCGATTGTCGAGATCAATGGCCAGCAGATGCTGTTGCGGCCTGATCCGGCCCACACTCGCGAAAGTCCGGCCCAGTGGCTTGACAAGGCCGTCGTGGCCCAGGATCCGCGGCGCCGGCTCGAGGGCGTACCAGGCGGGGTGCGTGCGGCAATCCAGTCGGGTCGCGTCATGAAGGGCATGACCAGGGACCAGGTCATCATGTCCATCGGCTATCCGCAGGTGGATGACAAGAAAGGACTCGAGGCCCCCAGCTGGCGTTACTGGTGGTCCGGTTTTGAATCCTTCTACGTCCAGTGGACGCGGGACAAGGTGCGCAAGATCGACGGCGATTCGGCGACTGTAAACAAGTTGACGTACCAATAGCCTTCGGTCTTGGCGTCCGCTGGCGCTTGCCGAGAGCGCGGGTCGCCTGGTCAGCCCGCCTTCTCGAGGTTGCGGAGAAAACTTGCGGCTTCCTGAAAGCCGACGACGCGGAGACCGGCGATTTCCTTGCCGCCTGGCGCGAAGAAGATGATGCCGGGCGGGCCGTAGAGGCCGAAGCGGGCGAGCAGCGCCTTGTCTTCAGGCGTATTTGCCGTGACGTCGGCCTTGAGCAGCGTGAAACCGGCCATCTTCGCCCGCACCGCCGGGTCGGCGAAGGTGTAGCGCTCCATTTCCTTGCACGAGACGCACCAGTCGGCGTAGAAATCGAGCATCACCGGGCGGTCGACCGCAGCCAG
>DAOMFF010000165.1:0-3954 GCA_035429665.1 Azonexus sp. | reverse complement strand
TCGCCGCCATGCTGCTGCCGCCGATCGCCCACATGCTGACCGCCAAGGGCGTCGAAATCCGCGGCTGCGCCGAAGCCTTGGCTATCGTGCCAAACGCCATCGCCGCCAGCGAAGAGGATTACTACACCGAATACCTGGCGCCGATCATTTCGGTCAAGGTGGTCGCCGGCATCGACGAAGCCATCGCCCACATCAACCAGTATTCTTCGCACCACACCGAGGCCATCGTCACCGACAATCACCCGAGGGCGATGCGCTTCCTGCGCGAGGTCGATTCGGCGTCGGTCATGATCAACACCTCGACCCGCTTCGCCGACGGCTTCGAGTACGGCCTGGGTGCCGAGATCGGCATCTCGACAGACAAGATCCACGCCCGCGGCCCGGTCGGCCTCGACGGCCTGACCAGCCAGAAGTGGGTCGTGCTTGGCGATGGGCACGTCAGGGGCTGAAAAAGAGACCGTACGACTGCCGCCCGCGCAGCAGCGGCGTATTGTATTTCGTATGGCATTCGGTCCCAGCCAGGCTTTGCAGGGACAGGTGCTAAGGGCTGACCCTGTCCTGGCTGCTGTTGCGGCCGGCCTCCGCCCGCATTAAGCAGGCTTGGGCAGCGGCGACCAGACCGGCGGCCAGCAACAAGGCCGCCGGCAGCAAGAACTGGCTGCTCTTCCAATCGCTCAGCCAATGGCTGGCAAAAGCGATCCGGAGGAGAGTGCATAAAGCCGTCACGGCAAAGAAACTCCCCATGAAAAGACCCTCGGCCCCCCGCAATCCGGCGGTCGAGGCTCTTTCCATCAGGCCGGCAAAGGCCATCGCCCAACCGACTCCGCAGATCAATTGCAGGGAGATCAGCGTCCCGAGATTGCCGACGACCCCTGCCGCATAGCTGGCTGCCGCAGTCAGCACGATGCCGCCTGTGGCCACAGGCATCGCACCGAAACGCTTGAGCAACGGCCCGACGGCAACCTGCATGGCAAAGAAGCCGAGCCACAGGAGCGGCATCAGCCAGGGCAGTTGTTCCTTGCCGGCATGCAATTGATACAGCGGAGAAGCATTGACGAAGGCGTGGAGCTGAAATCCTGACCCGGCCAGCCCGAGCACCAGCAACAGCGGGAGATGGGCAGCAAAGCGGGCAGGTCGCGGCGGCATATGTTCGGCAACTGGCGCTTCCTTGCCAACCACCCGCAGCAGCGCGATCACGGCGACAAGCAGGGTCACCGCCGATATCGTGAAGGACAGCCGCGGGTCGCTGCCCTTCAGCCAGAGCCCGACAAATGGCACGAGCGCCGACGCCAGCGCCATCCCGGAAGCATACCAAACGACAAGATCCGCTTGCTGTGCCGCTTTGGCGCGCTTGCTGAGCAGGATCAGGGTCGGCGCTCGCACCACCGAAGTGGAAACCACCCAGATCACCAGGACAGCGAGCAATGCGCCGGGCGCGACGCCAGCAACCAGTGGCAGCAGCACGAAAGCGACGGCGGAAAGGCTGCTCAGCACGACCAGCAAGCGTGCCAGGCGACGATAGCCTTCGGCC
Source organism: Azonexus sp. (assembly GCA_035429665.1). Taxonomy (GTDB): domain Bacteria; phylum Pseudomonadota; class Gammaproteobacteria; order Burkholderiales; family Rhodocyclaceae; genus Azonexus. The sequence goes on along the minus strand of DAOMFF010000165.1, from coordinate 2,423 downwards.
ATGCGGTCGGCCATCACGCCAAAAGCGACATCCATCACGGCAAAAACCAGTTGGTCGGCCATCAGCAAAAGGGCCAGCCAACTCGCGGCAATTCCTGCCGTCGCCAGCAGGCCGGGCAACTGGAGTGCATAGACGGTCCACGCCAGCGTGAAGAAAAACTGGACACCGGCCAATGCCGGTCCACCGGTGGATTGCGGATTCGCCGCCTGCGCGCTCATGGCCAGCCTCGTGTCAATATCGTCCCGGCCCCATGATAATCTAGCTGCAAATTCTGCCGAGGATCGTCATGAATACCCTTCACTACCAGGCTGTCGTCGCCACCCCCGGCTTTGCGCTCGGTGTGCGCTGCTGCGACGACGAAGTCACGGCAATCGAATTCCTCGAACCGCAGCCGGAGCAGCCGCCGACAACCCCGCTTGCCGCCGAAACGGTTCGCCAATTGCACGCCTACCTGAACGACCCCGCCTTTGAATTCGACCTGCCGCTGCGCCCGGCCGGCACCACCTTCCAGCGGCGGGTGTGGGCGGAGATCGCAACCATCCCGTCGGGAGAAACGCACACCTACGGTCAACTGGCAAAAAGCCTCAAAAATGCACCGCGTGCGGTCGGTCAAGCCTGCGGCGCCAATCCGTATCCGGTCGTCGTCCCCTGCCATCGCGTCGTCGCCACCGGCAGCGGGCTGGGCGGCTTTGCCCGCGAACGCGGCGGCTTTCTGCTCGACGTCAAACGCTGGCTGTTGCAGCATGAAAACCCAAAATCCCCCAGCCCGGGTCACTGATCTCGCCGAGATCGACAACTTCTGCGATGCCCTCTGGCTGGAGGACGGCCTGGCCAAGGCGACACTCGACAGTTACCGCTCCGATCTCGGCCGGCTATCGCTGTGGCTGGCCAATCATGATCACGAAGCGCTCCTCGACCTCCGCGATACGACCCTCACCGCGTTCATCGCCCAGCTTTCGCGGCAGACCCGTGCCAGTTCGCAGTCACGCTACCTGTCGACGCTGCGCCGCTTCTTCCGCTGGCAACTCGGGCGCGGCCGCATCGTCGCCGACCCGACGCTGAAACTCGCCAACCCGGCCCGCCCCTCGCGCCTGCCGAAGGTCATGTCGGAAAAGCAGGTCGACAATCTGCTCAATGCGCCAGACATCGACACGCCGCTCGGCCTGCGCGATCGCGCCATGCTTGAAACCCTGTACGCCAGCGGCCTGCGCGTTTCCGAACTGGTCAATCTCGGAATGCACGAAGTCAGCTTCAATGAAGGCGTTTTGCGCGCACTCGGCAAGGGCAGCAAGGAACGCCTGGTGCCGCTCGGCGAACACGCCATCGACTGGCTCGGCCGCTACCTCAACGAAGCCAGGCGGGAGATCCTCAGCGGGCAGCGGAGCGACGCCCTCTTCGTCACGGGCCGCGGCGGCCCGATGACTCGCCAGGCCTTCTGGCAACTGATAAAACGCTACGCCCTGCGCGCCGGCATCGCCCCGGAAAAACTCTCGCCGCACGTCCTGCGCCACGCCTTCGCCACCCACCTGCTCAACCACGGTGCCGACCTGCGCGTCGTACAATTGCTGCTCGGCCACGCCGACATCTCGACGACGCAGATCTACACCCACGTCGCCCGCGAGCGCCTGAAGAGCCTGCACGCCACGCATCATCCACGCGGCTGAAACATCCGATGACCAAGAATCACCACGCCCCCGAAACGCCGGCAATCAGGTTCCTGAAATCACACAAGATTGCATTTTCCAGCCATGTCTACGCCTACGAAGAACATGGCGGCACTCGGGTTTCGGCCCGTGAACTGAATGTGGATGAGCACGCGGTGATCAAGACGCTCGTTTTCGAGGACGAAAACGCGAGGCCGCTGATCGTGCTGATGCATGGCGACTGCAAGGTCTCGACCAGGGAACTCGCCCGGCAGATCGGCTGCAAGAAGGTCGAGCCATGCTCGCCCGAAGCCGCCAATCGCCACACCGGCTATCTGGTCGGCGGCACCAGCCCGTTCGGAACCAGAAAGCAAATGCCAATTTATCTCGAAAAAACCATTCTCGACCTGCCGCTGATCTACATCAACGGCGGCCGGCGCGGTTTTCTGGTCGGCGTGCACCCGCACGACATTTTGCGCACGCTGAACCCGAAGCCGGTCGCGGCGGCGCTCAGGGCCTGAAGAATTTCGCTGCCACTGGCCTCCGCTCGCATGCGAGGTCCCTGCGTTCCTACATCGAGCGCTCGATGATGACGCCGACGCGCTTGACGCCCGGCATCATGCCCAGCTTGGCGACCGAAACGCGGATCCAATGGACGGCAAAGGTTTCCAGCAGATAGGCCGCCACATGCTCGGCCAGCGCTTCCAAGAGGTTGAAGTGGCTGGCCGCGAGGTCGCTGCGCAGCCGCTCGACGACGACCGCGTAGTCCACCGTGTCGCG
>DAOMFF010000164.1:0-3970 GCA_035429665.1 Azonexus sp. | reverse complement strand
CGTGCCCACAGTCCGCACAGGCCGACGAGCATGGTCAGACCGGCGTACATGCCGAAGGGCTGCATCATGGCTACCCACCCCCAGACGGGTTCGGTGAAGTAGCGCAGATGGCGCATCAGGACCAGCGCCAGGCTGGCATGAAACAGCCAGCCCATGCTCCAGATCCAGAGGTTCGCCTTGAACAGACTCTCGAAGAAAAGAACTTCCCTGGCCATACGCAACGCGACACCGGTCCGCGTGGTCGGCGCCGGCGTGGTCGGGATCTTCAGTGGCGCCGGCGTACGGGCATAGGTGCTGATCCGGTAGAACAGGCCGACGACGAACATCAACGTCACTAGGTAGAACAGAATCGCAAACACGATGCCGGCCATGTCCGTGCTCTAGCGGAGGGTTGTACTCAGACGCATCCGGTCGGCTTCGGCAGGCCGGCGATCTTGCATGCCTGCTTGCCAGGACCATAGGGATACAGGCCGTACAGGTATTCGCTGGTGCCCTTCTCCGGCCCCAGCTTCTTGCCGATCGCCTTGGTGAGAACGCGCACCGCCGGGGCGATCTGGTATTCCTCGAAGTACTCGCGCAGGAAATTGATCACTTCCCAGTGCTGGTCTGTCATGTCGATGTTCTCGGTCCCGGCGATGTAGTTCGCCACATCGGCATCCCAGTCACTGAGATTGACGAGATAGCCTTCTTCGTCCGTTTCGTAGGATTTTCCATTGACTTCGATGGTGCCCATTTGAATTCTCCTTGTTGATGGGTTTTACAGCCAGGATTGGCAAGTGTTGTTACTGATCGCGAGGTCGACGAAGCCGCCAAAATCCACGGCGGTTACGCCAGCGACAAGCTTGTCGCCCATGCCGCGCGCGTCGGCGTCGGGTTGCAGCACATAGACCTGGAGGCGCCCCATCGCGTCGTGCAGCCTGGGCTCGAACGCATTGCCCGCGGTCGCAGCGTAAACAGCGTCCTCGATGAGCAACAGGTCGCCGGATACCACGACATCGAGGCAGTTCTCCAGCGAACTGCTTGCCAGGGGTGATTTGTTGACGATATGTAGCACTGCAATCCCCTCAAAAACTAAGGACGACGTCCTGCTGGTCCATCAGGGCGCCCATCTCGACACGACTCAGGACAGTAACGGGTACCAGCAGGTCCTCTTCACCGAGTCCGCGCGCATCCAGCGATTCCTTCATGACGTAAAGCTTCTCGACGTCATAGTCTTCCAGTGCGCGGTAGGTCGGCGAAAAGTTCTTGGTTTCGATGCCCTTGGTCTGCTGCCCCTTCTTTAGCTGATAAACACCATCGTCCAGGAAGGCCAGCGACACATCCTGGTCGAAGGCTGCCGTGATGAGCACGACTTCCAGCGATTCCAGCGCATAGATCGTGCCGTAGGGAGCCTTGCGATTGACGAACATGAACTTTTTGACATCACTCATCTCGCTCTCCCTCAGGCGCCGAAGGTAACCAGACGATCACACTTGATCCCCGCTTCCACGAGTTGCCCGAGACCCGAGATACGGAATCCCTGTGCCAGGTTTTCATCCTTGATGCCCCGGCGCAATGCCGCTGCCACACAGACTACCAGGTCCACCTTGTGCTCCTCGGCCAGCTTTGCCCAGCGGTTCACGATGTGGCGGTCGTCCTGGGGCGGCTCGGTAAGCCGCGAGGAATTGTTGACCCCGTCATGATAGAAGAATACCCGCCACACTTCATGGCCTTTGGCGATGGCCGCCTTGGCGAACAGGTAGGCCGTATCGCTCGCCTGGTGCTGATAAGGCCCCTCGTTGACTACGATTCCGAACTTCATCCCTCTGCCCCTTTTCCGATCAGAAGCGAATATGCGTCGAGGCGTTGAGATTGGCGCGCGAACCGGTCCAGTCATCGATCAGATACTTGGTGAACGGCAACCCCGTCTTCTCGAAAAAGCGCGGCCAGCCGATGCGGTCGATCCAGTCCGCCATTCGCTCCCAGGGCCGGCCATCTTCCTTGTAGACGGTCAGAATGTTCTTTACCACCTCCGCGACTTCCGGCCAGCGCGGAGCATTGTTCGGCAGGCCGGAGGCGACCATCTTCATGAAGGTAGGCTTGCCGCGCGCATTGGAGTTCTTGCCGCCGACCCAGATCGCCAGCTTTGAGTATTCCGGATCGTTGATCTGCATCGGCGGACAGGGGGGGTAGCAGGCGCCGCAGCACATGCACTTGGATTCGTCGATCTCCAGGGACGGCTTGCCATTCACCATCGCGGGACGGATTGCGGCAACAGGGCAACGCGCAACCACCGTCGGACGCTCGCACACGTTGGCGACCAGATCATGGTTGATGACCGGCGGCTTGGTGTGCTGAACGATGATCGCGAGATCGGCCTGGCCGCCGCAGTTGATCTCGCAACAGGAAGTCGACAGGTGAACCCGGTTGGGCATTTCCTCGCGCTTGAATTCATCATAGAGCTCGTCCATCAGCGCCTTGACCACGCCGGAAGCATCGGTACCGGGAATGTCACAGTGCAGCCAGCCCTGGGTGTGCGCGATCATCGACACGGAGTTGCCCGTACCGCCGACCGGGAAACCGTTGCGCTCCAGTTCGGCGATCAGCGGCGCCACCTTGCCCTCGTCGGACACCATGAATTCGATGTTGGACCGAATGGTGAAGCGGACACGGCCATCGGCGAAGTTGTCGGCGATGTTGCAGAGCTTGCGGATCGTATGGACGTCCATCTGACGCTGCGTGCCGGCACGCACGGACCAGACTTCGTCACCACCGTGAGCGACGTGATGCAGCACACCGGGACGGGGGCGGTCATGGTATCTCCAGTTGCCGTAGTTCTTTGCCAGCATTGGATGCAGGTACTTCTTGTTGTCCGGTACGCCGGTCTCTTTCGGCCGGCGCATCTGTGCAGGTGCATTCATGTCGTGTCTCCTCAGGCGACTTGTTTCTTGGCTTTGATCTTGGCAACTTCGTCGTCCCAGCCATCGGTCCGGACATAGGGATTCATGCGCGGCGAGTTAACCATGGCCGCGTCGACGTCGACCTCCATTGCCTCGAGGAAGGTCGCCAGACCGATGCGCTCGATCATTTCACCGGTCCGCTCGTGCTCGAGTGCGTTCTCGGCGAAGAATTCGACCGTTCGCTGAGCGAAATCCACCAGCTTTTCGATGTCCTCGTCGGTGTCGAGCTTGATGAAGGGGAGGATCACGGTTCCCATCAGGCCGCCGATCTTCAAATGGCTCTTGCCGCCGATCAGGACCGTCGCGCCCTTGTCCTTGCCCGGTGCAAGCGCCCCCGTCATCACGTTGACGCAGTGCATGCAGCGCACGCAATCCTTGTTGTCGATCTCCAGGGCCTGGTTGTCGTCGAGCGCAACGGCGGAGATGTGCCCGCCCTTGCGCACATTGCTGACCTCCTTGATCTGGATCGCCTTGGTCGGACAGCGTGCCACGACGTCGTTCACCAGTTCGTTCATGCCGTGCTTGACGAACCACTTCCTGCCGAGTTCGTCGTCGGTGCGGATGTTGTCACGCCAGGTGCCGATCACCGACATGTCCGCACGCTGGATCGAGTTCATGCAGTCGTTCGGGCAGCCCGAGAATTTGAACTTGAACTTGTACGGCAACGACGGACGATGGATGTCGTCGAGAAAGGTGTTCAGGACCGCGCGATGCGTCTTCGCCTCGTCGTAGCATGACTGCTCGCAACGCGCTGCACCGATACAGGACATCGACGTACGGACCGCCGGCCCGGCGCCACCGAGGTCAAAGCCCAACTCGTTGATCTCGTCAAATGCCTTCTGGACGTTCTCGGTCGTCGCACCCTGGAACATGATGTCGCCGGACTGGCCGTGGAAGGCGATCAGGCCGGAGCCGTGTTTTTCCCAGAGATCGCAGAACTTGCGCAGGGTGTCGGTATCGTAGTGCATGCCCGGCGGGGGCTGGACGCGCAGGGTATGAAATTCCGCGGCATCCTTGTAGATCGGCTGACC
>DAOMFF010000163.1:0-4041 GCA_035429665.1 Azonexus sp. | reverse complement strand
GCCTTGCGCGAGACGGTGATGATCCGTGTTCCCGGCGGATAGATCAGGTGGTAGGTCGGGAACAGATGCACCGTGTCGGCGTTCACCAGGAGGTCGAGCAGGGCGGCGTAGCCGGGGTGCCCGCAAATCTCGTCATCGCCGACCTCCAGCTCGCCCAGAGACGCCGATCCTTGGCGCACGATCACCTTGGGCTTCCTGGATCCGAGCAGTTCGCGGATCAGCATCTCGCCGATCCTTGGCACGACGATCGCGCCGACGCAGTGCGCGCCAATCAGCCATTCGACCGCTCGCCCCTCGCCGCCCGGGTCCGGCACGTGATCGCCAAATGCCTGGCACCAGCTTGGAAAGTAGGCGCGGTAACGGCGGACTTCCCTGTCCATGTCCCTGGCCTCCCTAGCGACCCTGCTCGCGCAACGCCCGGTCCATGAGGCTGCCAACGACATCGGTGATCGAGACGAATCCCTGCAACTCGTTGTTGTCGATGACCAGCACCCTTTTCACCGAGTACTGGATCATCAGCCGCGCCAGATAGCGGACCTCGAGATGCTGCGAGACCTGAAGCGCCGGCTTCTGGGCGATGTCGTAAACATTGAGCAGATCGATGTCGCCGTCGTCGGCGATCACCGCCTTGGCGATGTCACGATAGGCGATCAGGCCGTGGGCGTCACCGGCATGACGCTTTTCGACAACCAGCGACTTGACGCCGTGCTCCTTCATCTGCAACAGCGCCTCGCGCACCGTGGCCAGCGGGCTGATGGTGGCGACATCCGTTTTCATGATTCCGGCAACCAGCATGGGACAACTCCTTCATTCAACAAGCAATTTCAAAATGGGCAGAAGCGCCCCTGGCGGGTCGGGGCGAAGCGCCTCGCCTATAGGGTATCCGCGACTTCGCGCCGGAAGCTCTCCATCTGTGCCAGCCCGATGCCGACCACGCTGCCCAGCGGCAGCGAAAAGGCCAGACCGCCGCCCGGCAGGTCGAGCTTCATCTCGGTCTTGACGGTCTTGAGGATGCGCGTCGCGAGCTGTTTCTCGACGACGCACAGCAGCAACGATTCCCGGCGTTCGAGGCCGAGGCCGAGAAAGGTCTTGCGATCGTTCTGGCGCAGCCCCTTGCCCTTGAGGATGGTGATGCCGGTGGCGCCGGCCTCCTTGAGAATCCTGACCGCCGGGTTCTCGTCTTCCTCCGGAACAATCAGCACCACAGCAGAAAATCTCATGGTTTCTTCTCCTTGACAGGTTTCCTCGAGCGCAGCCACCAGGTGGCAAGCATGCCATAGGACATGACGATGATCATCGGCAGCAGCGAGGCGAAGGCGATCAGCCCGAACCCGTCGATCATCGGATCGCGGCCCGGCGTGCGTTCGGCCAGCCCGACGCCGAGCGCGGTCACCAGCGGCACGGTCACCGTCGACGTCGTCACGCCGCCGCAGTCATAGGCGATCGGCACGATGAATCTCGGCGCGAACCGGGTCATCGCGAGGACCAGCAGGTAGCCGGGGATCAGCCACCAGGCGATGTTCGTCCCGTCGACGATGCGCGCGCAACCGATGACGATGCCGATGCCGACGCCGACCGACACCAGCGCGCGCAGCCACATGCCCTTCAACTGGCCCAGACTGACCTCGTCGGCCTTGATCGACAGCGCGATCAGCGCCGGTTCCGCCATCGTCGTCGCGAAGCCGATCAGGAAGCCGTAAAGGTAGACCGCCCACATCGGGACGCCGTCGCGCATCAGGCCGTCGGTCATCTCGTCGCCGAGCGGGAAGAGCCCGACCTGCAGTCCCTCGTCGAACAGGAAGAGGCCGACGGCCACGAGGGCCATGCCCACCGCCAGCCCCCTGGGATCGGCCAGCGGCCGGCGCAGGATGATGAAGCTCGAGAAAAGGACGACGGCGATGATCGGCAGCAGGTTCCTGACCATGATCAGGAAATCGATCAGCAGCTCGACCGCCACGTACCGGTGTTGATCGTCGCTCGGCATCAGCAGCACCGCGGTCCCGTGCTCGACCGGCACGAAGAACAGGATGCCGTAGATCTGAATGATGATCATCGGCGCCAGCGCCCCGAAGGCAATCAGGCCGAAGCCGTCGAGCAGTGGATTGCGGCCGCGGATGCTGGTGGCCAGTCCGACGCCGAGGGCGGTCAGCAGCGGCGCGGTCACGGTCGACGCGACAACGCCGCCGGAATCGAAGGCGAGCCCGACCAGTTGCGGCGGCGAGAACGCCGTCAGGGTGACGACGATCAGGTAACCGGGAATCAGATAGTTGCCGATGGAATGGCCGAGGACGATGCGCCAGACCCCGATCACCACCGCCAGACCGACGCCGAGCGCGGCCACCAGGCGCAGGGTCAGCGCGCCCATGCTGCCGCCCGAGACCGCCTCGGCCTTGTAGGCGACGGCCATCAGTGCCGGTTCGGCGGCGACCGAGGCGAAGCTGATGCAGAAGGCAAACAACATCAGCCAGAGAAACGACCCGCGGCGGGCGAAGTCGAAGGCCATCGTCTCGCCGGCCGGAAAGATCGCGGCGTCGAGTCCCTTGACGAACAGCGCCAGGCCGAGGAGGACGACGGCGAAGCCGCCGATCAGCGCGGCCGGGCTGTCCGGCATGCGCTGGATGAAGAACGCCTGGAAGATGACCACCACGATCAGCGTCGGCGCCAGATCTCGCGCCGCCTCGTGCAGCAGTTCGCGAATGACGCGAAGCAGCGATCCCATGCCCGTCGCCGCTCAGGTTGGCAGCCGGCGGGGCTTGCCCGGCATCAGGTTAGGGTGCCGGCATCCGGGTCTCATCGACCCGATGACGAACGAGGATGGGTGGGGGGGAGAAGAACCAGGATCGCCATGAAGGTGAATCATGGCGGAGTTCGCCGATTGCCGCAAGGCTAGGGGCAGTTTTTTCTGCCGCGTTTCCCGGCTCCGCAGCCGGCCCGGTGCTACGCTGCGCGTGCGTTGCGGCAAGATCGAAATTGCCCTGCCGCGCATGGCGGCGACCGCCGGGCTGCGGAACCGGGATGTGACGAATCTAGACGAGGTCCGCGCGCATCAACTCGGCCCGCATGTAGGCATAGTACACCGGCGCGACGGCAATTCCCGGGACGCCGAACGCCGCTTCCATGACCAGCATGGCGAGCAGCATTTCCCACGCCCTGGCGCTGACCTGATGGCCGAGAATCTTCGCCGACAGAAAGTATTCGCCCTTGTGCAGGGCGACCAGGAACACCAGCGAGGCCAGCGCGGCGCTGAAGGACACCGAGGCGCTGACCACGACGATGACGGTATTGGAGATCAGGTTGCCGACGACCGGGAGAATGCCGACGATCAGGGTCACTGCCAGCATCGTCTTGATGAAGGGCAGATGAATCCCGGCCATGGGCAGGATGATCGCCAGGTAGATGCCGGTCAGGGTGGTGTTGATCAGGGAGATCTTGCCCTGGCCGATCACCACGCGGCCGAAGGCGTCATGGAAGGTGGCCGCGCGCTCGCGCAGCGCCTTCGCCAGCCGCTTGCGGTCAGGAACTTCACCGGCTCCGCTGACCGCGATCATGGCGCCGAGGATGCCGCCGATCAGGATGTGGACGAAGGCCACGCCAAGCTCCTTGCCGACGCCCTGCACCTCGGCGCTGTGCGCCTGCAGCCACGACACAACGGCGGCCTTGATCTCGTCGCCGGAAGCGGGCAGGCGTTTGGTGATCCAGGTCGGCAGCGTGGCATTGGCGCCGTCGATGATTTCCGCCAGCTTTGCCCACAACTGCGGCAATCCCGCCGTGTTTCCGCTCTTCAGGTGGTAGATCAAGGCAAAGGCGCCGCCGCTGACCGTCGCCACGACCACCGTGGCGACGATGGCGGTCGCCGCGATGCGGGCGGCTCGACCGGAGAACAGCCGGGCCAGCAGCGGCGCGAGGTTGTGGATCAGCGTATGGACCAGCATGCCGGCGAACAGGGCGGACACGAGCTTGAGATGGACGGTGCCAAGAAGGATCGCCGCGGCGATCACGTAGCTGGCGGTGTGGACAGGGGTGGGTTTCATGGATTGCTGC
>DAOMFF010000162.1:0-4060 GCA_035429665.1 Azonexus sp. | reverse complement strand
AAATAAATTTTATTTTCGTTAATTTGTCAAGAACTATTTGACTGCCGTTGTCATGGATTTATGCCTTTAGCAATGCATATGGCTTATCTTCCGTCAATATCAATGCAATTGTCACATTTGCGGGTAATGACGTTCGCGTTGATGCCTCAAATCGGGTTTCCCTGATATGCCCGCCAGAGCGTCGCTGGCGGTCGCTTTTGATGATTTGGGCATGCTCCGGCCAACGGACCGTGACTGCGTGACGCGCGACTGGCGCCTGCGGGGCCTCCGAACGGCAGGAATGGGTCGCTGAGGAACGCGCCCCCAGGCGAATCGACGGTCACGGCGGCGTCACCGCGATCACGGTAACGACAATTGTCCCCGGGCCTGGCTGCGCCAGCGGTCGCGAATCCTGAGTCAGGCGGGGGACCGCGCAAACGAATCGGGGAAGACCTTGCGGCCTTCCCCGATGAGAGTTTGCCAGAGCGCCGGCGTTGCCCGGCGCGAGGTGGGAGGTCAGGTCAGCTTGACGACGATGTCGAGCAGCGTGCTGTTGCAGACGTTCATGCGCAAGGCCGCATGCGACAACTGGGTGTAGATTTCCTTGCGCCGGAAGATGTTGTGGAAATCGTTGTCCTGGAACAGCTCGGCGAGGGCGCGCCGGTACGACCTCGTGAACTTCTTGACGGCCTTTTCGGCCTTGTCGGCGTCGGCGCGGCCGGCCTTCGGATCGCTGCCCAGACGCCCGTAACCCTGGGCGATGGACTCGGCGCCTTCCTTCAGGTAGGCGGCCATCTCGATGCAGTGCTTGTCGGCCTTGACGCCGAGGAGGTCGGCGTCCATTTCGACGACGATGGTCTTGCAACTGTTGATGATCTCGTCGAGATTGATGATGGCGCGGTGCAGGTCCTCGCGGTCGATCGGGGTCGAGAAGGCTTCGTTGAGTTGCGTCAGGTTCTGGACCTTGAGCCGGTCGCCCTCGTACTCGCACTCGGTAATCCTCTTGGCGACTTCCGGGCTGCTCGACCCCATGTACTCGACCAGCAGGCCGGCGGTGACACTGACGACGGCGCTTTGTTCGCCCAGAAGCTTGAAGAAGTCTGGAACCTTGGGGAATACCCGCTCGACGACCCGCTTGCCGAGAGATTTCTTGCTGCTGTCTTTGCTTGCTTCGGCGTTCATTTTTAAGCCTTTCCGATGAAGAGATTAACCAATGCGAATGTAAGGATTGCAACCAGGGCGGAACCGGGGATCGTGATCAGCCAGGTGATGCCGATATCCTTGGCCTTCTTCCAGCGCACCGACTTCGGACGCTCGGCAGCGCCGATGCCCATGATCGAGGTGGCGACGACGTGGGTGGTCGACACTGGCGCGCCGAGCACCGACGCCGACATGATGATCAGCGCCGACGTCAGTTGCGAACTGAGGGCGTGAACCGGGCGAACGCGGTAGATCGAGAAGCCGAGGGTGCGGACGATCCGCCAGCCGCCCGAGAGAATGCCCAGGGTGATCGCCGCGGCGCAGGACAGCATGACCCAGAAGGGAACCTCGAACTTGTCGATGAAGCCGCCGAGCAGCAGGGCCAGGGTCAGCATGCCCATGCTCTTCTGCGCGTCGTTGGCGCCGTGCGAGAAGGCGAGGCCGGCGGAGGTGAAGAACTGGGCGTAGCGCAGCTTCTTGTTGGCGGCGGGCGTCGCCGCCGTCAGCGCGAACTTGAACAGGCGAAGAATGATGAAGCCGGCCCAGAACCCGATCAATGGCGACAGGATCAGCGAGGCCAGAACCTTGGTGATGCCGGTCAGCTTGCCGTGCATCAGTTCCGAGAAACCCCAGACCACATGGTCAAGCCCGGCGGAGACGACGACGGCGCCGATCAGGCCGCCGACCAGCGCATGCGACGACGATGACGGAATGCCGAAATACCAGGTGGCGAGATTCCAGACGATGGCCCCCATCAGCCCGCTGATCAGGATGGCCAGCGACAGTACCGCCTGCACGTCGCCCAGCGTGACGAACTTGCCGATGGTGTTGGCCACCGCCGTCCCGCCGAGCAGCGGGCCGAGAAACTCGAAGGTGCCGACGATGATCACCGCCTGCGCCGGGGTCATCGCCCGCGACGCGATGATCGTCGCGACGATATTGGCGGCGTCGTGAAAGCCGTTGGTGTAGTCGAAGAAAAGGACGATCGCGACGGTCACGATCGTCAGTATCAGTAAGGTGCTCATTAACTGCCCCCGTTGTTGTCATTCGTATACTCGTCACAACCCGTCAGCAACGGTGCCGCAACCAGCATGTTCCGGTAATGCGCCGCATCTCGCCACCCCGCGCGTTCACGCGGTTTGGGAAGCCCCTCGCCCCCACACAAGAGTATGTGCACCTCGAGGCCGGGGGTCAACAATAAATCCACAGAAAAGACACAGAATATCCACAGAAAAACCACGGCTGATCCACGCTGCCGGGGCAAGCCGCCAGGGGCCACTCTCACCAGGGAACAAAACTCCTATTCGTGCCACCAGTGCATGGCCACCGACGACCGCGCAATCGCGGGAGACGACAACCCGCGTTTGCCGCGGCACCACGGTGGTCGAGCAATTCCGCGTGCCATTCGGGCGCGGCTTCGGTTACGATGACCAATTGTTTGTCTACCGGAGAATCAAGTCATGAGCCTTCTCGATCAGGTTGTCGGCGCGCTCGCCGGCGGCGAGTCCGGCGGCGGCAGCACCTTGCTGCAGACCGTGCTGCAACTCGTCAACAACCCGCAGACCGGCGGCCTCGAAGGCCTCATCCGGTCGTTCCAGCAGGGCGGGCTCGGCGATATCGTCAATTCGTGGGTGGCGAAAGGTCAGAATCTCCCGGTTTCGGGCGAGCAGATCGAGAGCGTGCTGGGCGGCTCCGTGCTGCAGGATCTCGCCGCGCAACTTGGCGTCAGCCCGCAGCAGGCCTCCGGCAGCCTGGCCGATGTTCTGCCGCAACTGATCGACCAGATGACGCCGAATGGCGAGTTGCCGCAGGGCGGTGATCTGCTGAGCCAGGGTCTCGATCTGCTGAAGAAGGGCGGATTGTTCGGCTAGGGCGCGGCCGGCGCAAGCTGTTCAGCTCGCCCGGTCCTCTTCGAGAAAACGTTCGAGCAGCACGTTGAGAAAGCGCCGCCCGCGCGGCGTCGGCGCGATGCGCTCGCGGCCGATGTCGATCAGGCCATCGACAGCGGCGGCCCGCAGTTGCGGCAGGATGCGACTGACCGGCTGCGCCGTCCGCGCTTCGAAGAGCGCGGGCTGGAAGCCGGCGGCGAGGCGCAGCGCATTCATCAGGAATTCGAAGGGAAGCTGGCCGGCGGCGACCTCGTTCGCTTCCTGCACCGGCGACCCGGCACGCACGTTCTCCAGGTAGGCACTCGGGTGCCTCCAGCGCATCTGGCGCAGCACGCGGTCGTGCAGCGTCAGCTTGGAATGGGCGCCGGCGCCGATGCCGAGATAGTCGCCGAAATGCCAGTAGTTGAGATTGTGCCGGCACTGATGGCCAGTCCGCGCGAAGGCCGAGGTCTCGTAATTGGCGTAACCGGCGACGGCCAGCCGCGCTTCGATCGCCTCCTGCATGTCGGCGCACAGATCGTCTTCCGGCAATGCCGGCGGAAAGGCGGCGAAGCGGGTGTTCGGCTCCAGCGTCAACTGGTAGCACGACAGGTGCGGTGGCGCGAAGGTCAGCGCGGTTTCGACGTCGGTGAGCGCTTGCTCAGTGGTCTGGCCCGGCAGGCCATACATCAGGTCGAGGTTGAACGACTCGAAATGCGCGCCTGCCAGTTGTGCCGCGCGCTTTGCCTGGGCGACGTCGTGGATGCGCCCGAGCGCCTTGAGGTGTTCGTCGTTGAAGCTCTGGATGCCGACCGACAGGCGATTGACGCCGGCCGCGCGGAAGCCGGCGAACTTCTCCGCCTCGATGGTGCCCGGGTTGGCCTCCAGCGTGATCTCGGCTTCCGGCGACAGCATGGTGAGCGCGCGGAAGGCGGCAAGCAGCTCGTCGATGCCGGCCGGCGACAGCAGGCTGGGCGTGCCGCCGCCGAAGAAGACGCTGACCAGCGGGCGGC
>DAOMFF010000161.1:0-4067 GCA_035429665.1 Azonexus sp. | reverse complement strand
CCCGAGGTCACGTCGGATACCACCCAACGAGTCTGTCAACTTCAACTTAAGCGGCGTCCATTCGCACCCAGTGGTTATCCAACGCCATCTTCTGCGGCCATGGGAGCAATGCCGGCTTGGCCGTCGGGTGCCAGCGCACCAACCCCAGCGCGGTGGCGACCAGTACGCCGCCGCCGGGATCCGGCCCGTTCCAACCCGTCAGGGCGTAGGCTTCCTGGAGCTGGACGATGGGGGTCAGCTTGTCGGGCGCGGCGGGATACCATAACTGCGCTAGCCCGGCCTGGTTGCTGGAGAGCGCGAAGCCGCCATTCCAGGCAGCGGTGATGTCGCCGGCGTAGCCGACACCATCGTTGCTGCGTGTCGGAATACGCAGTTCGCCGCCATCGAGCACGGCAAGTACCGGTGCGGTAGCGCGCCTGGGGGCATCATCGTGCTCGGCCTGCATGGCAATGCCGATGAGCCGCTTGCCGCTCAGTGGTGCGGTATTCAAGGCCAGATGACGCATGCTCATCCGGGCATCATCCAGCTTCCATTGGCGGAGCAGGTCGCCGCTCTGGCCGTCGAGACGGACGAGCGATGAGTCCATCCGGTGCAGGTCGTACTTCTTGTCTGCTGCCGTGCGCGGGATGCCACCGTTGGCAACAATGACATGCCCACCGTCGTCGAGCAGCAACTGGTGCGGTTCCTGGCCATGGCTCTCCCACTCCGCGAGCTTCCTCAGGCTGTCGCGGTCGCGCACGCCAATCCTGCCACGCCCGGACAGTCGGTCGGTTTCGCTGGTGTAGATGACGTCACCGCGGGAGTTGGGAATGGCATGGCCATTCAGGCGGGCGCTGGAGGCCTCGTCGTCCAGATTGACCTTCCTGACCACCCGCCCGCCACCATCGCAGCGCAGCATCCAAGCACCGGGACGAACTCCGGTAACCAGTAGCCCGCCGTCGGCTTCCGGCAACAGGCCGTGCGGGCGCGTAGGCAACGGCGTGGCATAGCGGATTTCGAGCTTCTTCCTTTCCCAATCGGCCGCCAGCACGCCTGCGTGGTAGGTATCCCCGGGGTTTGGCCCACGCCAGGCGGCTCCGATCAGGGTAATGGATGAGGTTGCGCCGCCCTCGGCTGACGCCGAAGCGGATCCGGGCAGCATCGCCAGGGCGCCCAGCGAGAGGAGGAAGCGGCGCCGATCAAAAACATCTGTCATTGTTTGCCTTCTTTCTTTTAACGATAGCCGGCGCGATCGAGCAGTTTCTGGGCAGGAACGATATTCCTGGCCAGGCTGGCAATGGGCAGCGTATCGGCCGTGAACTTGCCCATCGCTTCCAGCGCCGGGTTGCTGGTGACGACACCGGACACCACCGGCCATTCGTTATTGCCATCGGCGAAATAACGCTGTGCCTCGTCGCTGGCCAGGTACTCAAGGAACCGGACCGCTGCCTCCCGGTTTTTCACCGTCTTGACCATACCGCCACCGGAGATGTTGATGTGCGTGCCACGACCGGCCTGATTGGGCCAGACGATCCCGACGCGCTCCATCATCCGCCGCTCCTCGATCTTGTCTGAACGGATCAGGCGTGCCAGGTAGTAGGTGTTCGATACCGCCACGCCACATTCGCCGGCCGCCACCGCCTTGATCTGGTCGGTGTCGCCGCCCTTCGGGGCACGCGCGAAATTGGCGACGACCCCTTTTGCCCATTCCTCGGTCTTCGCCTCACCATCATGGGCGATCAGCGCCGAAACCAGCGACAGATTGTAGGGGTGCGAACCTGAACGACTGCAAACCTTGCCCCTTAGCCGGGGATCGGCCAGCGACTCGTAAGTCTGCACGTCCCCGGCCTTGACCGTGGCGCGGTTGTAGATGATGACGCGGGCGCGGGTCGAAAAGGCGAACCAGGTATCCGTCTGCAGATGCGCCGGAATGCGCGAATTCAGCACCTCCGACCTCACCGGCGCGAACAGGCCGAGCGTGTCGGCACTGGCCAGTCGCGCGGCGTCGACGGTAATGAAGACATCGGCCGGACTGTTGGCGCCCTCGTTGCGGATGCGCTCCATCAGTTCTTCTTCCTTGCCTTCGATGCGGTTGATCCTGATGCCGGTCTGCTTCGTGAAATTCTCGTAGAGCCTTTCGTCCGTCTGGTAGTAACGGGCGGAATACAGGTTCAGAACCTTTTCCTGGGCTTGAAGCGCCGGCGCCGCGAAAAGCAACGCCAAGGCAATGACTGAAAAGGAATATTTCATGGGATTGACCTCCATCGCTTCGGCCCCGTGACCTAGAACTTGTATTCGGCGCTCAGCATGGCGCGGCGTGCCTGACCGACGTAAACGAAGCCGCCGTTGTCGTAGATGGCGTCGTAATACAGCTTGTCGAACAGGTTCTGGACATTGAGCTTGATCGCGTACTTCGGCTGCTCGTAGGCGACCATTGCATCCCAGCGGACGTAGGATGGCGCATAGTTCGGATTGAACGGCGCCGTGCCGATCGGGGCGGCACCATAACGCTCGCTCTTGTAGTCCATGCCGCCGCCGACCTTGAAGCCCATGGGCAACTGGTAGGTGGTCCATAGATTGAAGGTCCGCTGGGGAGTGTTGCGCGGTTCCTTGCCGATGAAGTTCGGGTTGCCGTTGCCCGGAGCGACTTCCAGTATCTCGGCGTCGATCAGCGACAGGCCGCTGAACACTTCCCAGTTGTCCATCAGGCGCCCGGCCAGTTCGAACTCGATCCCGTTCGACTCACGCTTCCTGGTCAGGATGGTCGCGGTGGACTCGAGGTCGGTGTTGCGCTCCCACTCCTTGACCGCGTGGTAAATGGCGGTGCGGAAAGCCAGGTTGCCGTCGAGCAGCAGCCACTTGGCGCCGAGCTCGGTCACGTTGGAACGCTCGGCCGGATACTGGCTGCCGGAAAGCTGGTAGAGATCGGCGGTCGGGCTGAAGGAATCGCTCCAGCTCAGGTAGTAATGCTGCGCCGCCGAGGGCTGCCACGACAGGCCGGTGCGATAGCTGTTTTCGCCGAAATCGCCGCTGAACCTGCTGACAGTCGCGCCGGCCACCGTCTGATAGTCGGAACGCATTTCGTCGCGGCGCAGGCCGGCGGTCAACCGCCAATCGGACACGAATTCGAGGGTGTCCTGGACGTAGGCGCTGTAGGTGTCGCCGTTGTAGGTATTGGCCGGCCCGGTGACATGTTGACCCGGCGTGAAGAAGGGCCTGGTGGCCGTGCCAAGATTGCGCAGGTTCCAGCGGGTCGAATCTTCCTTAAGATATTCGACGCCGGCGAGAAACTCGTTCTTCATGCCGAAGAGCGTGAACGCGGTACTGAAATCGCTCTCAAAGACAAAGTTGTCGGTATCGAATTCGCGCGTCTTGGCCTGGCTGGCGAGGCTGTAGGCGGTCGGCGCCCCGCTTTGTGGCGCGACCGCCCAATAAGAGCGCTTGTAGTTGGCGCCACGAATCACCGTGCGCAATTGCGTGTCCGGCGAAATCCTGAAGAGGTAGTTCAACGTGGCGATATTGGTATCGCTGTCGTCAAAATTCCGATCGGTACCCCAGAAGGCCCCGGACTTGGCATAAGCATGGTTCGGCCGCCTGGTCGTCGCGTCGAAAGGCACCCCGTAGTCGGGCAGGTCCCGGGTTGCGAGATAGTAATAGCTCAGCGTGACCTCATGCGGCGTCCCCAACCCGAAGGAAATGCTCGGCGCCACGCCGGCACGCTTGATTTCCGGGCTCGCCCCGTTCACCGGGTTGGAACGGTCGCTGCCCTCCTCGCGAGCCATCACGTTGATGCGGAAGGCGGAGGTCTCGCCGAGCCGCTGATTCAGATCGCCCCTGGCCTCCAGATAGCCATAACCACCAATGGCGACACCGGCCTTGTTGATGCCGTAGAGCATCGGCGTCTTGCTGACCTGATTGATGACGCCGCCCGCCTGGCCACGGCCGAAGAGCATCGAAGCGGCGCCACGCAGGACATCGACCTGCTCGAGGTTGAACACCTCGCGGTTGTACTGGGCCGTGTCGCGAATGCCGTCGAGGTAGATGTCGCCGAAGGTGTAGAAGCCGCGCAGCATCATGTTGTCGCCGGA